>JBBSIX010000019.1:0-19592 GCA_038231875.1 Chloroflexia bacterium
ACCAGCACCCTGTTGATGCTCTTGTCAACCGGCTCGATGCCCACAACCGCTCCCGGCTTGATCTCGGCGGGCACACCCCCGCTGGGGTCGGGCAGCAAGTATGCGACCAGGTTACGCACCAACAGCGGAAAGGCCGTCTGCACCGGCAGGTCAGACTCGTGCAGGTCGAAGGCGATCACGCCGGCTTTGCGCCCCGCGTCGTCGCCTACGACGATAAGCGGCCCCTTGTCGCTGTCCAGCACGGCATGCGCCCACGCAGGCACGGCCACCCGCGAGGCCGCCGCCACGTGCAGCCCCGACAGGTCAACGAAGCGGAGCAGCGGGTCACGCCCCTCACCGCCCTGAGAAGCAGCCCCTTCCAGTGGCGACAACTGCGGCACGGGGTCGCTCACTTTACCCTGCACCTCGAACAGCGAGGTCGAGGCTCCCGGCCCTACGAGCAGCAGATTGCCGGCGGGCAAAGTAATCGCCGAGGTAGCGCTGATCGCGTCGGCATCAAAGATCGTCAGGTCGAAGGGAGTGTTGTCTACCCCTGCTGTAGGGTCGTAGTCGGAGGGAGCCACCTTGTACAGCGTGATGTTGGGCAGCAGAGCCAGCGCGGTTTCGAGGAACTTGTCGCCCTCGCTCACAAGCAGCAGATTGGCCGGCGCACTCACGCGGTTTA
This sequence comes from Chloroflexia bacterium, assembly GCA_038231875.1. Classification (GTDB taxonomy): domain Bacteria; phylum Chloroflexota; class Chloroflexia; order QHBQ01; family JADMIH01; genus JADMIH01. The sequence continues at coordinate 665 of JBBSIX010000019.1, forward strand.
CCACCCATGCCCTGTCGTCCACATCGAGATCGTCCGTGCCGGCCAGTTGTGCCTCCACCACGCGAGCGGCCATAGGCACATCCTCCACCACGATCTCCTGCGTCTGTCCAGGCGAAAGGGTGACGGTGCGGGCATTCCAGGGAGCGCCGTCCAGGAGCAGGTCGAGGCGGCGGCTCACTGTTAGATTGTCTGAGTTGGTTACTTGCGCGAACAACGTAAGATTGCTCCCCTGCCCATTCAACGAGAGGGCGGTTAGGGCCTGGTTCGCGCTGCGTGTACCCAACGGATAGAACTGCACCAGGGCGGGCAACTCAGGCCCGCCTACCGCCGGAAACACACCGTCCGACAGCACCCGGATCACGCTGTTGGGTTGCACGCTCGACAGGGCGCGGGCGAGTTGCATCGCCTCCTCCATACTCGTACCTGCCGCGTGGGGTTGCAAGCCGGACAGGGCTGCGCGCAGCCGAGACTTGTCGCTGGTGGGCGGCACCAGGATGGTCGCGTGCTCATCCGTCGTGATGAGGGCGGCGGTTGCCCCTTGCGGCAGGTCGTCCACTATACTGAGCGCCTGGGCACGGGCGGCCTCCAGCCGAGTAGTCTGTTGCCCCGGCGTCGCATCGCCGGCGCCCATGCCCGCCGACACATCCACCACGATAATGGCGTTTTGTCCCGCGACCTGCTCTGACGGAACCCAGGGTCGGGCCAGAGCCAGGATGAGGGCCAGCAGCGCCAGCAGTTGCAGCATCAGCAGCACCTGCACATTGAGGCGCTGCCACAGAGAGTTGGCTTCGCGGTCTCTTGTCAGCGACGCCCACAAGTGTAGGCTCCCAACCGGGGCGCTTGGGCGGCGAAATCTCAGCAGGTAGAGCGCCACTATCGCCGCCAACAAGGGTAGGGTAAGCAAAGCCAGAGGCGCAAACAGTCCCACGCTAGCTTCCTGCCGTGTTTGTGCGGTTATCCAAAGGGACCACTCGCTACCGCCTTTCCGTACCGGCGCCGATTACTTTGTTTCCTCCGGCGTTTCTTCCAGCACCGAAGCGATCACAGCATCAGACGATATACCCTCCGCCTCGCCATCGAAGTTCAGGATGAGCCGGTGGCGCAGCGCGGGCAGGGCCGCCGTGCGTATGTCGCGGAAGGCCACGTTGTACCTGCCGTCGAGTAAGGCCATGATTTTGCCGGCCAGTATCATCGCCTGCAAAGCGCGGGGCGAGCCGCCGTAGCGCACGTACCGCTTGCTCAAGGTGGAGGCTTCGGGGCTGTCCGGGTGGGTGGCCCTCAGCACACGCACCGCATAGGCCGTTACGTGAGCGGCTATTGGGGTCTGGCGGGCCAGATGCTGCATCGCCAGGATGTCGGCGGCGCTTGCAGTCCGGGCTACCGTCGGCGCAACGTCGGTGGTGGTGCGGTCCACGATGGCGATCAGTTCGGCGGCCGTGGGGAACGTTACCTCCAGCTTGAAGAAGAAGCGGTCCAGTTGCGCTTCGGGCAGGGGATATGTGCCTTCCATTTCTAGAGGGTTCTGGGTTGCCAGCACGAAGAACGGCTGCGGCAGGTTGTAAACTGTGCGCCCCACCGACACGGTGCCCTCCTGCATCGCCTCCAGCAGCGCCGACTGCGTTTTAGGTGTCGCCCGGTTGATCTCGTCGGCGAGCAGCAGGTTTGCAAACACAGGCCCTGCTTGAAACTCGAAGCGCTTCCTGCCATTCTCGTCTTCGGTCAGTATGTTGGTGCCCACAATGTCGGCAGGCATCAGATCGGGGGTGAACTGGATGCGGCTGAACCGGCAGTCGAGAACCTCAGACAGCGTGCGGACCAGCAGCGTCTTGCCCAACCCCGGCACGCCTTCCAGCAGTGCGTTGCCGCCCCCCAGCAGGCATACCAACACCTGGTGTATCAGATTACGCTGCCCCACAATCACTTTGCCGATTTCCTGCTCAATCCGCAGCGCGTGTTCGCGGAAGGCCTCCGGGGTCAGTTCAGCCCCTTTCTCTGTCGCACCTGTCTGCACTACTGCCAAAACTCGCTCCTTTACCGGACTGCCGGCAATCGTTCGATTTATTTTCCCAGAGCCGTAAAATACTGCTTCACATACTCTTTTGCATCGGGTGGTATATAGTCGCGCTCCAGCGCATCGGTCGCCTGCCGAGCGTACTGACCGATGACCTCCTTGTAAGGCGTGCGTACCGGCGCGAGCGAGCCTGCGCCCCGCCCTGCGATCTCTTTTTTGCCCGTGCCTTGCCCCTCGCCGATCCGCCCCTCTGCACCCGTCTGAGATGGAGCGCCGGTGGGTGGTTCGCTGTTCGCCCCGCCTGACTGCTCGGACGCGATCCCTGCCGGCGCCTCACCCGGTACGTACACCTTTTCAGACTCGGCGCCGGGAGCGCTTCGGCTCGTGGACGCGCCTTCCGAGCCGTTGCCGGCAGGGTTCGCTACCTGGCTGATAGCGCCCGCGCCGCCGCCCACCAGGCCGTTCGCAGGCCCTTGCAACGTGCCGCGCTGACCATCGCCCGCCTGTCCACCGGCTTGCCCAGGCACGGAGGCGCCGCCTTGATTGTTACCCGGCTGCCCGCCGGGCGCACCGCTCCCGCCGGGCTGGGCCTGTCCATCTGCGCTTGGGCCTGCTCCGCTGTTTTGACCGCCTTGGGTCCCTTTTGCGCCGGCCTTAGCAGCGCCATAGGAGGGTGCGTTTTGCCCCAGGCCGGTACCCCCCTTTGCCGAGGACGGCTGAGTGCTGTCACCGGCAGTCTGGTCGCCGGCCGCCTTGTCCTCGCTCTGCCCGGTGGGCGGGTTGCCGTTGGTGCCGGTTTCGCTGTTGCTGTTGGCAGAGCGCCGTCGGAAGCCCACTTGTGCCTTGCTCGCGGGGGGCTTACCCACTTGCGCGACCTGCTCGCGGCCTTTGTTCAGCTTCGACAGAGTTGACTCCAACGCCAGCGCATCCTCTCGCTCCCTGTCGGCGAGGGCAAACTGTTGGGAGGCCACCGTGAGGGCAGCCGCCGCTTGATCTCTATCCCGTGAGCGCACCCGGTCGGCGGTATCCAGCAGGGCCTTACCGAGCTTGGCATCCTGCCCTGCCGCCTGAGACGCTGCGCGCTCGGCTGCCAGCGACGTTCGCCGCTCGCCTGTGGGGTCGAGGCCCGCCAGGTTGCCGGCCATGAACAGCGTGGCTTCCGACGCCTTGCCCAGGTCGGAGGGCGAAACCGCCAACTCCGGGTCCCAACCGACATTGGAGGCGGCGCTGTTCCACATCAGTTGTGCGGCCTCCACAAGCCCGTTGAAGTCGGCGGAAGGAGAATGCAAGAGGCTGCGTAGCTTCTCCTCGGCGTCGGCCAGCACTGCGATGCCCTCGGCCTGATCGAGCGAAGGATCACGCAATGTGCTCTCCAGCCCGGTCAACTCAGTCAGCATGGTTGCCCTCAGTTGGGGAGACAGCCGGTTGTTCCCCTCAACCTCAACGCGCAGCGCTTGAACCTGCGCCTCTTGTTCGCCCAACGTCCGGTTCAGTTCCGTGCGTTCGGCACGCAACAGGTCAACCCTGGTTGGCGCTACCAGGGCAGCTATCAGGGCAAGCAAAGCCGCACCCCCCGCGAGCGTGTTGGCCCGAGTGAGGCGCAGCCGAACGCCGGGAAGCCGGTGCAGCCGCTCGGACAGCAGGACGGCGGCGTCGTTGAAAAGCGCGCCGGTTACAAGGCCGGCGTGTCCGGGGCCGTTGTCGCGCCGCAGCAAACCTCTGTTAGCCAGTTCCACGCAGGTAGCAATCCGTTCTTCAAGCCCCAGCCGGCGGTCCAGATAGCGCGCAGCCTCGGCACGGCTGGGTTGCCTGTGCCAAAGCAAGCCGAGGCCGATCAGCCAGGCAACAGCCGGCACGATTACGGGCCAGCGAGCTAAATCGAGCAGTGTAAAGCGCGCGAGGGCGACGTACAGCGCGCTCAGGAATGTGAGCGCCGGCAAGGTAGCGGCAGCAACCGACAGCGTGCGCCCCCACCTGATCCTTCCACCCGCAGCCCGCAACCCCGCTTCCAGCAGAGACTGAGGGCTGTTGCCCGGGGGGGCTGAACGCCGTTTGTTCACAGACATGAGCATAACCTACTCGCTATGGCGCTGTTGCCGGGCGACAGCGGATGCCGGTTGGGTAATGATGTACACACTATTATAAGACACAGCCGAATCGCCGCGCTAGTTCAAAATTGCCGGCTCCGCACCGGTTGCCGTCCTCGCCAGCCTCCGTTATAATCATTGTAGGGATAGCGTGCGGCGTGAAAAGTGTGGTCCAACAACTGGAATGGGGCCAAATCCGTATATAGTGTAGAAGCATCCCACACGGTGTGGCTCGACGCTTGAATTAATGGCTGTTGGAGGCAAAGAAGTACTGTGGAAATATTTGGTGTAGGTTTGCCGGAACTAATGTTGGTAGCGGTGGTGGCTCTTATCGTGCTCGGCCCGGAACGAATGCCGGAAGCCGCGCGCACTATCGGCAAGACAATCGCCGATTTCCGGCGGGCCATCGAACCCGCCCGTAGCGCCTGGCGCGACATCTCGACCGAGATCACCAACGTCGCCAACTCAACCACTTCGGCTATCACCCCCTCGCTGGTGAGCCTCGGCAATCCCTATGAGGTTCACCCCATCTTGCAGATGATGACTGACGAAGAGAGGGAGAACTACGTGGCCGGCGGCGAGATGCCGGAGCACGTGGCCGCTCAGATGGCGCAGGATGTCAACAAGATGGCCCCGTCCAACGGCCACCAGGCCTATCATCAGTACAGCGACGGCGCAGAGCCGCCCCTGCTCGACTATTCAATGCCCCACTCGCAGATCACCTATGAACCGGCCCCCCCCTTTAGCGAAGAACTGAATTACCCTCAGCCCGGCAAGCCTGCCGACCAGGAGGGCGAGGCCCACGACGTTCAGGGGCAGTAGCCGGCCGGCGCGGAAGGCGCGCCACGATAGGCAGACATGAAGAAGGGGCCGCCGGATATGCGTGGCCCCTTCTTCATGTCCGTGGCGCTTGACCTACTTTATCACGAGTTCCCCTTCCATGCCCTGGTCCCCGTGTATCTCGCAGTATATCCTATAAGTGCCGGCGGCGGGGGCCGCCACCTCTACGTTGCGGCTCTGGCCCGCCGTGAGCTTGGTCTCAGGCATCAGCCCCTTGACTTCCACCTCGTGGATGTTCTGCCCCTCGTTGATCGCCGTGATACGCAGCGGTTTGCCGGCCTCGGCGGTGTAGGTCGCAGGCTCGAACTTGTTATCTTTGGCGACGATCTTGATCTCCTGCATACCGGCCCCGGTCTCGGCAGTCGCTGCCGGGGCTACAGGTGTGCCGGCCCCCTGGCCGATGCCGCTCTCGGTGCCGCAGCCCGCCAACAGAAGGAGAAATATGAGCGCCGGCGCGCTCAGCACGACGAACTTCTTTGCTTTTCTAAACACAGTTGCCTTACCTTTCCTTATAGTGCGCGCATAGTGCCTGCACCCAATAGCGCTTACCTCGACACCTTGCGGGTTGAGGCGGCCTCTTGTCGGGACGCTTTGGTGGGAGTTTGTGAGTTGCGAACCGGAGAGGAGGCGTCGCCTGGGGCCTCAAGAGCCGCCTCAGCCGTCCTGGGAGCCTGGGCGGGGAGCTTTTTCCCGCCGGGCCAAAGCAGCAGCGTGCCCACCACAAGCAGGTAGCCCAAGTAGGCCAGCAGTTCGGAAAGAGAAGGCTGAGAAGTATAGCCGACCAGCGCCTGCAAGACCGCCCCCAGCCCGCTGCCCGTAGAGAGCCAGCCGCCTGTGTTCCATACGTGCTCAATCAACGGCGGTATCCAGGCGACTTCCTCGAACTCGTGGACCGCATAGCGCAGTATGGCCGCCGCGAAGATCACCAGCAGCAGGCTCGTAATGCGGAAGAAGGTCCGCATTTGCAACCTGACCCCGGCGACGTACACCACCCAGGCCAAGATGAGCGATACGGCGACCCCGGCCAACCCCCCCACCAGGGTATCCCAACCGCTGCTCTGGAAGGCCGAGGCCGACAAGAACAACGCCGTCTCCACCCCTTCGCGTGCCACCGTCATGAAGGCCAGCCCAAACAGGCCCCAACCGGCTCCCTGCACCAGGGTTTCTTTCATCGAATGCTCAAGCGAACCCTTGATGTAGCGGGCTTGCTTTGCCATCCAAAAAATCATGTAGGTCAGCATCACCACCGCCAGGAGCGAGGTCAGCCCCTCATAGATACCCTTGGCAGGGTAGTCGAACTGCGCGCCCACTATTTGCAGCACCACAGTGAACCCCACAGCGGAGCCGACGGCCAGCAGCGCACCCAGCCACACGGACCACTTCAACCCGGCGCGTCCCACCTTGCGAAGGTAGCCAAGCATGATCGCCAGGATCAGGGCAGCCTCCAGCCCTTCGCGGAACGTCAAAACAGCAGCGCCAAAGCTCATCTCACAACCACCCCTCTCGACAGATTTCATATCTTTCATGCAGTGGCAGAACGCCGATATTAAGTTACCTTAATTTACTCGGCCTGTCAAGGGTTTTAATGTAATTTTAACAGCTTGTTCTGTAAAAAGTCTGTAAAGAGGATGTAAACCGGCAGAGGGGCCGCCGGAGTGCGGTTTGAGGGGGTACGTTACGACTGAGCTGCATCGCGCGAGGCCACCCAGTCGTGCAGAGCCATTTCGGTGCTGATGAAGGCCAGGTCCGGCCAGGGCAGCTCGTCCGGGCCGAAAGCAGCCACCTCCACAGCCTCGGTCGTAAGGCAAGGGCGCTGCCTGTGGTCGGTGAAGGCGGCCACGTAGATAATATTTACCACAGCCGCGGCGGGGCGCGAGTAGACCCCAAGCAGCCGCTCAATCGTGACCCGGCAGCCTATCTCCTCCTTGGTCTCCCGGATGGCTGCCTCTTCGGTCGTCTCGCCCCATTCCAGGTAGCCGGCCGGGTGCGTCCAATAGCCCAGGCGCGGTTCTATACCCCGACGCAGCAGCCACACCTTACCGCCCTCTATGGGCAGCGTACCGCTTACCACCTTGGGATTGATATAGTAAATATAGCCGCACTCGGAACAAACCAGCCGGGGCCGGTCTTCGGTGGGCAGATGTGTGTGCCGCAAGTCGCCCGCACACACCGGACAGTACTTCATCTCATGCATAGCGCCTGCCGTTGGAAAGCTGAGGATAGAGGTCGGTAAACGTCGCTATCATTATCGGCTTGCCGGCAGAGGGTTGTCAATGCCAGCAGAGGCGGGGCAAGTGCTCGGAGAACGTGGCGTGAGGCCAGCGCCGGTCGTGCTGAACACGTTATAATGAAACTCGCTTGCTTTGCACCAATTCAGTATGTTAAAATCAAATATCATGACCAGGCTGTAGACTTCGTGCCGCGCCCACACGCACTACTCGTCGGCAATTCCTGTGTCAGCAGGAGTTCGTCCCTATTTAGGAGCTGTTTTTTGCCATTTCTCCACACCTCAACCGCCGCTCCGGTCATCGCCTCCGGCGGACCTAAACAGCCGTTTTGGGTTCGACATCGCACTCTGCTGTTGCTGGCGACTATTATGCTGTTCGCTACCTTCTTCCGCTTCTATGGGCGCGAGTTCGACCAGCAGACCAGTCAGCACCCTGACGAGCGGTTCATTATCGGCGAAACCCAGGCCGTCACCTGGCCGACGTCTACGGACAGCCTGTTCGATTGGCACACCAGCCCTCTCAACCTGCGCCGGGATCACGTCGGCGGCTGCAACAATCCCACTGGCTGCCCATACCCCTACGGCTCGCTCCCGATCTATCTGCAACGCGCCGTCGGCTGGGGCCTCGATAAGTTCCTGCCCCATGATACGCCTGTCAACAACGCGCAGTCTACCTACTACGAGAACGATTGGACCGGTATACAGGTGTCGGGCCGCAACCTGGCCTCTTTCTTCGACCTCATCAGTATATTGCTCATTTTCCTGATCGCCCGACGACTCTACTCGTCCGCCGCCGCCCTTATCACCGCCGCCTTGTATGCTTTTGCGGCCACGGCGATCCAGATCGCCCACTTCTACGTGTCCGACTCGTTCCTTGTCACCTTTATGATGGGCGCACTCTACTTCAGCGTGGTGCTGATGCAAAGGCCCTCCTGGTGGGCGGCAGCGGCAGCGGGGCTTTTTGTCGGCCTGGCGGTCGCCAGCAAGGTTTCGATTGTGCCGTTCGCCGCAATCGTGATAGCAGCCGTAGCGCTGAGAGCCGGCTACCGCCGCAAGACGCGGCTGCTCGGCGCTGAGTTGGGCGACCCAGTGGGTGTGCGCCCCGCCCCCGCTCGCGAGCGCTCCCGCAGTTTCGGCGGTCATCTGCTCAGGGGGCTGCCGTATATCTTCATCGCGGGCATCTGCTCGGTGCTGGCCTTTGCCGTCACCGAGCCGTATGTGCTGTGGAGCTTCGACTGGCGGGTCTTGTCCACGGCGGGCTTGCAAGCGTTCCTCGAAACCAACCCCTGGTGGCGCGGCATTGAGGAGCAAACTGCTATACAGAGCGGCAGGGCTGACGTACCCTATACCCGCCAGTACGTGGGCACGGTGCCTGTCTTATATCATATCGAGCAGATGGTTTTCTGGGGCCTGGGAGTGGTGCCCGGTCTTGTTACAGTGGTCGGCTTCGTAGTCGGGCTATGGAACGCCCTGCGGCGCAAGCCCGCCGAAATCTTGTTGATGTCCGGCGCACTGCCCTACTTCTTCACGATTTCCACCTTGCAGGCCAAGTGGATGCGCTACATGCTGCCTCTTGTGCCGATCTTCTGCATACTCGGCGCGGCTTTCCTGGTGCGCGGCGCATTGCGCGCGCGCGAACGCTACAAGGTACACCCCCGCACATCTCCTCGTGCAGCCCGTTTGGTAACGTCCCAGAGAGCGGTATTTCCGATACTGGCTGTAGCCGCAGTGAGTGGAGCCTTCCTGTGGGCGGTCGCCTTTATGAACATCTACTCGCAGCCCCACTCGCGCGTGCAGGCCTCCGCATGGATATACTCAAATGTGCCCAACGGCTCGGTTCGCAGCCTTGAGGGGTGGGACGACGAGCTTCCACTGTCACTCCCACCCCTCAGCGGGCTGCCCCGCGACATCGGTTCGCACTATCCCGGCGCGGTTTCCTTCAGCCTGTACGACTACCGCCCGCCCCAGGAGGAGTTTGACCTGATTAAGGGCTATCTCGGCCAGGTGGATTATGTCATCGAGTCGAGCAATCGCCTGTATAGCTCGATACCCAGACTGCCTTGGGCGTATCCGGTGCAGAGCAAGTACTACGAACTGCTGTATGCCGAGAAGCTCGGCTTTGTGAAGGTACATACCACCCAGGTGTCGCCCGAACTATTCGGCATACAGTTCAACGACCAGCCCGCCGATGAGAGCTTTACGGTGTACGACCACCCCCGCGTGGACATTTTCAAGAAGGTCAGCACGCTCACCGACGACCAGCTGCGCTCGCTGTTCAGCACAGCCCTCAACCGGCCTGAGCCGTTCATCGCGGGCAACAAGGGCAAGGTAGCCGACGACAAGGGCCTCGCCTACACGCAACCCGTAGACACCCTACCCCAACTGAACGACTACGCATGGAACCCTTTGGGGCAGGAAAACACCCAGTGGTTCGCGGTGCTCCTGTGGCTCCTGGCAGCCGAGGCGCTAGGCTTTATCGCGCTGCCTATCGTGTTTACCGTCATGCGCCGCCTCCCCGACCGGGGCTATCCGTTCGCCAAGCTAGTGGCCCTGCTGCTCGTCTCGTGGGGAACCTGGCTGGCGGCGAGCGCCCGGTTGATACCGTTCACCGTCTGGAGCCTGCTGCTCATGGTGGCGCTGATGGCAGGGTTGTCACTTGTCTGTTGGCGACTGGGGGCGGGCCGGGCGATTGGCGTGTTCTTCAGGGAGCGCCGAGGGCTGGCGCTCGCCTACGAAGTGGTGTTCCTGGTGGCCTTCGGGCTGGTGCTGTGGCTGCGTATCGCCAACCCCGACCTGTGGCACACTTACCAGGGGGGCGAAAAGCCGATGGAGTTCGGCTTCCTCAATGCCACACTTCGCAGCGCCTGGATGCCGCCCCTGGACCCATTCTTCTCCGGCGGCTTCATCAACTATTACTACTATGGCTATTTCGTAGTCGCCTGCCTCACCAAGTTACTCGGCATCAACCCTGCCATCGCCTTTAACCTGGCGATTCCCTTGCTGTACGCCCTCACTTTCACCGGCGGCATGAGCGTTGTCTACAACATTGTGGCTTGGAGCCAACGGCGTAGGGGCAGCGCCCACTTGGTGTCGCGAGCGGGGCTGGCCTTTGGCTTCCTGGGAGCCTTCATGATGCTGGCTATCGGCAATATGCACGCCCTTATGCAGTTGATCATGATAAAGTTCCCCACTTTTGGTCAGCAGATACTGAATTGGACTCAGCAACTCATGTTGCCTGAACAGGCTCTACATGAGATGTACCGGACCTTCAACTACTGGGACACTCGCAGCATCATCGGGGGCACTATCAACGAATATCCATTCTGGACCTTCCTCTTTGCCGATCTGCACCCTCACCTGATAGACATGCCGTTCACGTTGCTGACGGTGGGCCTTACCTTCAATCTGCTCTTTGCGGGCAGCTTCCGCAAGCCTGCGGCACTGATGCTGCCGTTGGCCGGCGCTGGGTGGCGAAGCAGAACCTGGCTGCGCGCCACCTCTACACTGGGCTGGCTGTGGGGGCATGGTTGGACAGGTGCGCTCACCTTTGGGGTTACAGCACTGGCGCTCGGCGTACTGGCCGCCACCAACTCCTGGGACTTCCCGACTTACGCCGGCCTCGCAGGCGGGGGCGTGTTGCTGGCTCTCCTCATGCTGGGCAAGCACGGCGAAACAAGCGACGAGGCGGCTCTGGGCGGCGCACGTGCTGAAGGCAAGGCTGCTCGTTTGCTGCCGGTGGACCGTGCAGCGATCTACGGAGTATCCCTCTTGTCGGTCGGGCTGCTCGCTGGGGCTGCTTTGCTTTCTTATTTGCCCTTCTTCCTCAACTTCAAAGCCTTCTACACGGCTATCCTACCGCTTGTGGACGGCGGGACCATCGTGGAGAACGGCAATCCCGTTGCCGTCATGCACCGCACCACACTTGCCGAATTCCTGGTCTTCTGGGCCTTCTTTATCTTTATAGCGATTTCCTACCTGCTGTTCCGACTGTGGAAGTTCCCCTGGGGTGCGGCTTACCGCGACCTGCTCGGCACGGCCCCGGCATTGGTGCGCCCGCGCCCACAGGTTGCTCTGCCACAGCAGGCTTTCCACCTCGACCGGCCTTCCTCGATGAGGCGCAAGCGGCGATTCGCCCTTGCTCTGGCCGGCTCGTCAGGGGGCCGTCAGGCGAGCCTCACTGTTCCCTCGCAGGTGTTCTCCTTGCGCGGCGATGTGGACCGAGGTCAGTTGGACACAAGGGGCCTAGATGACGCCGGCTCGGAGGCGGTAGCCTCCTTGGCTGAACAGGAGAGCGTAACTCCCGCAGACGATGCGGTCAACGAGGCGGACCATCTGCCGGAAAATGGGCGCGGATACGCCGAGGAGTGGAACCCCACACCCACCGACAACTGGATGAGCGAAACCCAAACCGCCCCAACAAACTACCTAAAGCCAACTGAGTACGATGCCGGCCCGGCGCTGCCTATCAGCGTGCAGACGGAGCCTGTGGAAGTAGGCGGCGAGCCTCGCACAGCGATCTTGCCCGCGACCACTGAGCAACCCGGTGTGCTGCCGCTCTGGACGGGCCTGGCGATGCTGGGCATTACTGCCGCCCTCGTCTTGCTCCAACTCGCCACCGGCCAGTATCTGCTGGCGCTGTTGGTGGCCCTCATAGGCGGCATCGCGGCCACCACCCTCTCCACCTCGCGCTCGGCAGCCAACCTGTTCTGCGGGCTGCTGCTGGTGGCCGCGCTTACGGTGGCGATGGGAGTTGAGTTGGTCTATCTGGCCGACCACCTGCACGGGAGCAGCCAGTTCCGCATGAACACAGTTTTCAAGTTCTACATCCAGGTGTGGGTTCTCTTTGCCGCGGGGAGCGGCGCCGCCGTCTACTACATACTCTACGGATTGGGGGAGGGCCGCCGGGCACGACGGACGGCTGTCGACCGTCAGGCCGGCGATGCTGTAGTCAGCAGTGCAGCCCTGGATGCCCCCGCCGGGAACGAGGCAGCCCTGGAGCCGGCCGGCGAGGGAGTGGAAGCGCTCTACCCGACGCCTTCCGCGGCGGCCACGCCTATGCAGCAGGAGCCGGCAGAAGCCGAGCCGCGCAACTGGATGGTCTGGTCGGTGGAGCATGCAGACATGCCCGTAGCGAACGGCCACGCCGAAGATCTGCTCGCCTCCGAACTGTATGAAGCCGCCGATGCCGACAATCTGCCCTATACGCATGTAGCTGTGCCTGCCGCCGAGCCGAACGTTCTCACGGCACGGCAAGGAAGCGGGCCGCATTGGACGGTAGGCCGCCTGGTGTGGCTGGGAGCTTTCGCTCTGTTCCTCGCCTCTACGCTCATCTTCACCATTATGGGCACGCCCGACCGGCTGGAGAAGCGCTTTGCCGTGACGCCGCCATTGGGCACGCTCAATGGCTTGAAGTTCATGACTACTGCAACCTACTCGACCGACGTCGCGCCGTTCCCCATTGACCTCAAGTACGATTACGCCGCTATCAACTGGCTCAACGAGCACGTGCAGGGGCCGCAGGTGTTGGCCGAACTGCCGGTAGGCTACTATCGAGAGTACGGCATGCGCGCCGCCGCCAATACGGGCCTGCCGATGGTGGTGGGCGGGCTGCACCAGGACGAGCAGCGATACGGCTGGCTCGTGGGCGACCGCCGCGCCGACATGAGCGACTTCTTTGCCACACCCGACCCGCAGCGCGCGCTACTCCTCATCAGCAAGTACAATATAGACTACATCTATCTCGGCCAGCTTGAGCAGGCGCGGGCGGGCAGTAGCGGCATGCAAAAGTTCGCCCAGCTAGCCAGGCCCGACGTAAACGTCCTCAAGGAAGTGTTCCGCGCCGAAGGTCCGGCGGGCATCAAAGGCACGATTATCTATCAGGTGGTTCACCAGCCGGGGCGGGAGCCGGAAACGCTGGTGGGCGCGCCGGTCGCCAACTCGGGTATACCGGGCATCTCCATCACCCCTCTACCCACCGCCACCGCCACACCCGCCCCCACGCCGCCCACTGACAACCCGGAGCTTGCCCGCCTCATCGCAGACGTGGCCGCGAACCCAACTAATGTCGAGGCTCGTTTCCGGCTGGTAGACTGGTACCGGCAGAACAACTTCCCCCTGGACGCCGCCCGCGAACTGGAATCTATCGTCGGGCAGGACCCGCACAACATCGCCGCTTGGCACCAGCTGGGCGACGCCTACCAGGGCGCGGGCATGAGCGACAAGGCCCTCAAAGCCTGGGAGGATGCCCGCGACATAGCCCCCGACCAGCCTGCCACCCACAACAAGGTGGGCATCGCCTACATGGAGCGCCAACGCTTCGACGATGCCGCCAACGAGTTCCAGCAGGCCGTCTCCAAAGACCCCCACTTCGTTGAGGCTTACTTCCACCTGGGGGAGGCTTATCAGAACAAAGGCGATGTGCAGGCCGCCATCGGCGCTTATCAAAAGGTTGTAGACAACGGAGAAGATCAGCAAAGCTGGGTGGATGCCGCCCGGCAGAAGCTGGCGACGCTCAAACAGTAAGAAAAGAGGCCACCCGCGTAGGTGGCCTCTTTGTTGTTGGGAGCTGTAGTTGCGGCTTACTAGCGACCGGCTGTGATGAAGTAGCAACTCCACTGGTTCTGCATGCCTATGCTCCAGGCCTTTGCAGTGGCGAATATCTGCGACTTCGCGTCGTACATGCTGTTGTAGCGATACGAATTCCACCGTCCCGCCCAGGTAGAAGGGGCATACTGGAACAAGCCGATGTAGCGGTTGCCGGTGCCGCCCACTACAGAGGCATTACCGCCCGACTCGCACATCATCACCCTGTACATCTTATCGGTGCTTTGTGGGTAGGGATACATCGCACGCGCCTGAGCGATCCAAGTTTTGTACTGCGCCAGGGTGCTCGCCGAGGCCGCCTCCGCCCGCTGTGGGGCTGCCCCCGCAAAGGCGAACATAGGCAGCAGTAGGGCCAGCGCCAACAGCGCCGTCGCCGACACGCTGAGTCTGGGCTTTAATGAGCTGTTTTGCTCCGTCATCTTCTTTTTTCCTCCTCGCATAATGAAACCGTGAGCCGCCCTACGAAACAGCGCGGCTCACGGTGATATACCAAACAGGCCGAATACGAGTCAATGGGTATGGCACATATTGCGACCTGCGGGGAGGCTATTTAGATGATGTTACGTAATCTGTATTACAGAATAAGCTGTTTCAGCCTTTCAGTCTATCGGTGAGGCCCGAATACCGGAGCATGGATGTATTGTTTTGCACCGCCCGCCGTACCGCATCTCTTGAGCCTGCCAGCACCACCAGATTGCGGGCGCGGCTCACCGCCGTGTACAGCAGATTGCGCTGCAACAAGCGGCCTTGCTGAGGCAACACGGGCATCACCACCGCCGGGTATTCGCTGCCCTGCGCCTTGTGGACCGAAATGGCATAGGCGTGGGTAAGCTCGTCAAGCTCCTGAAACGTGTACTCGACCGTCCATTCATTATCGAAGCTGACCAACACCTGCTGTTCCTCCAGGTCTATTCGCACGATGCGCCCCAGTTCGCCGTTGGACACCTGGCGATCATAATCGTTGACCACCTGCATCACCTTGTCGCCGACCCGGAAGATGCGCCCCCCGTAGCGGCGCTCCTCCTTCATTGGAGAAGGCGGGTTGAGGGCGGCTTGCAAGTTGACGTTGAGGGCGTCCACGCCGCACACCCCGCCGTAGACAGGGGCGATCACCTGTATATCGTCCAGTGGGTCGAGCTTGAAGTGCTGGGGCAGGCGGCGGGTAGCCAGGTCAACCACCAGTTGAGCGCAGTCGGCGGGGCGGGGCTGCTGTAGGAAGAAGAAGTCCATTATCCCTTTGCCGGTACGCGGCACGCTGCCCGCGTTGATGAGGTGGGCGTTGGCGATAATCGCGCTGCCTTCCGGCTGGCGGAAGATCGTTTCCAGCGTGACCACCGGCACCGTCCCGCCCGCAATGATGTCCCGGAACACCGTCCCCGGACCCACCGGCGGCAGCTGATCGGCATCGCCCACCAGAAGGAGATGCGCCCCTCTAGGCACTGCGCTCAACAAAGCCTCGGCCAGGGGCAAGTCCATCATAGAAGCCTCGTCCACGATCACCAGGTCGGCATCTAACGGGACGCTTACCTGGTAGCTGCCTCCGGGCTTAAGCTCAAGCAGGCGATGAATGGTGGCGGCAGCCGCGCCTGTGGCCTCGGAGAGACGCTTGGCTGCCCTGCCGGTGGGCGCAGCCAGGGCTACCGTTTTGTTCTTGGCCTTGAGCAGCCGCACGATGCCGCGCAAGGCGGTTGTCTTGCCGGTTCCCGGCCCGCCCGTGATCACAGCCACCCGCTCCGACAGGGTGGCCTGGACAGCCTCGCGCTGCCTGTCGCTGAGTTGCACCGGCTCCAAAGTGTCCAGGTAGCGCCAGGCCGAGGCCCAATCCACCTTCTTGAAGGCAGCCAGACGGCTCTGCCCAGTGCCGGCTATACGCTGTACCGCATGGGCCACCGCCCGCTCCGAGGCGTACATCTCGGCCAGGTAGACCCGCCGCACCACAGGCTCGGCGCCGCCAGGCTCGTCCTCAACCACTATGGCCCCACCCTCCTCGATCTGAGGCAGCATGGACAACAGCGCCGAGGCGGGCAGCGTAAGAAGCTGTGCCGCCTCATGCGCCAGTTGGTCGAGCGGCAGGTAAACATGGCCGTTGGAGCCGGCGTCGCGCAGCACCTGAGCCATGCCTGCCGTCACGCGGGGCAGGGAGTCTGCCGCGAAGCCCGCATCGCCGGCGATTCCGTCGGCCACCTGGAACGACACACCGTACACCTCAGAGGGCAGGCGATAGGGCTGCTCGCGCACGACGGCTTCGGAGGCGCTGCCGTACTTCTTGAGTATACGAACAGCCAGGGCCACCGGCAGCCCTTGACCCTGGAGAAACACCATCAAGTCTTTCAGCGTGCGGCGCTCGGCCCAAGCATCGGCAATTATGCGAGCCTTGCGGTGGCCCATGCCCGGCACCTCGGTCAGGCGTTCGGGCGCGCTGTCGAGCACCTGTAGGGCGTCCAGCCCAAAGGTGTTGACGATATGCTCGGCGACCACCGGCCCAACACCTTTGAGCAAGCCGGAACCCAGGTAGCGCTTGAGGGCCGCCGTTGTGCCTGGAGCCGCCGACTGGTAGCGCACAACCTGAAACTGCCTGCCGTACTGGGCGTGGTTCACCCAGTGCCCCTCGACACGCAAACCCTCGCCTACATTGACGGCAGGCAGGTGCCCCGCTATAGTCACCAACTGCTTCTGGCGGGGCACCTTCAGGCGGCCAATTGTGTAGCCGTTCTCCTCGTTGACATATGTGATCTTGTCCAGCACACCATCCAGGCTTTCCAGCCCGTCGTCTGTTGCCGGTAAGAGATTGTTGTTGCGGCTGCTAACCATGCCCCTCGTTAGAACGGCATATCATCGCGTTCTTCCAGGCTCTCCCGCTCCCGGACGGCAGACCGCCTGCCCCGCCCTCCCTCCGAGGACGCGGCTGCGCCTGCTGCAACTGGGCGGGCCTCGGCGAAGGCGCGTGGGCGCTCCTCCTGCCTGCTATTTTGCGAGCCTTGCGAGCTTTGCGGCTCCTGGGGCCATTCCGTGCCGTTCCTGGCCTCCAACATCAGCATGTTGGAGGCCACTATTTCCGTGCGGTACTGCTTTTGCCCGTTCGCTTCGTAGCTGCGGGTGTGCAACCGGCCCTCCACATACACGAGGCGGCCTTTTTCCAGGTGATCCCCGCAGATTTGCGCCAGGCGGTCCCAGACTACGATATTATGCCACTCCACTTCCTCTTGCAAGGCGCCCTCGCGGTCGGTCCACTGGCGGTTGGTCGCCAGGGAGAAGCTAGCCACTTGCAGCCCCGTCTGAGTAGTTCGGGTTTCGGGGTTGGCCCCCAGGTAGCCGATCAACTGCACCTTGTTCAAACTTCTCGCCATCGCTCTTTTCTCCTCGTAATCTAAGCTAAAACACTCTGCGATACGTCTGGTTTGCCGGCTGTGTGCCGCTAGCCTGCTCTGTTGGCGCGGCTGCGCTCAGGGCGGGAAGGCAGGTTGAGCGGCGTTTGATTGCCTCCGGGAATGGCGCGCAACGGCGGGCGCCCCTGTAACGGTTGCGGCGAGGCCGTGCCGGCGGCTTGCGCTTCTCCGTCCGAGTCGGCGCGATATGGTTCCCTGGCTTCTGCAACCGCCGAGCGCGCGGCCGGCGCACGCACATGGTCCGGCACGCGGGCTTCCGGCTGGGGTGCGCGGCCGGCGAGTTTCTCCCGCAGTTCGCGCAGGCGTTCGGCCACCATGCGGTGGTGGTGGGCAGTCTCGTAGGCATGGATGTAGTCGCCTAGCGCCAGCATCAACTTGATCATGTCGGCTTCGGGGAGCCTCATCGTCAGGCGGGCATGCGGTTCGCCTGCGGGGGCCACCCCGCCTGTGGAGGTGCGCTTGCCTGGGCCGTTGCTCACCGTCATGCGATACGGGAAACGCGAAAAGCGACCCCCGTCCCCTTCGTCCCACTCCACCAGCAAGGTGCGGCTCTCCAGGTTGCCGTCATCGCGTTGGCTGCCGCCGTACTTCTCCCATTTGCCGCCTGTAACGGACGCGAACAGCCGGTTGCACACCAGGTGGGAAAGCAGCCGGGCGTCGTCCTTGTCAATCCAGGCGCCTGCGTGGCCTGTTTGCCGGTGGTTGTCGGGGTCGTATCCGGCGATTTCCACTTTGACCTTGCCGATCCTCAACGCATCGTAAAGGTTGAGAAAGTTCTTGTTGGTGGCGTAAACGTAAATCTCAGGGGATAATTTGGGGCCTCTATCTTGCTCGTCCAACTCAGTGTCTCCTCTAAACTCACAACTCGTAACTCAGTAAGCACTCAAAACGAACTCCAACAAACTTGCCTCGGCGTCGGCTGTGGCGGTTAGGCTGCTTTCCTCTCCTGCGCGTCCTCTACAACAAAGCCGCACATTCTAAGGCTCTCGACATGCTCGCACCCGCTTTGTCCGCATTCGCACTCCAGGCCGCCTCGCCCTTCTTTGACCGTGACGGCCTTCCCATCGCCATTGCGTACAACATAACCGTCGTCCAGCCCGCTCACGCTGATCCTGGTCAGCATCTGCGGCAACAGACGAATATTACCCCTATCACTCATCAGCAGCACCTCCAGCAAACATTTGTTCTATTATAGCACGGAAGTTCTATAAAGTCAATACTTTTTCTCTGGGTAAATGTTCAGACTTGAGGTGGGACAACGAT
Organism: Chloroflexia bacterium; assembly: GCA_038231875.1. Classification (GTDB taxonomy): domain Bacteria; phylum Chloroflexota; class Chloroflexia; order QHBQ01; family JADMIH01; genus JADMIH01. Next base: position 19,082 of record JBBSIX010000019.1, read on the forward strand.
CTGGAGGGGCATCCCTTATGATACCTACACCTCAACTTTGACCGCTTACTTCTCTGGTGATTACCCACATCTCAAGCTGCCTATGCTACCCTGCTGGAAAGACAGCACATACTGCGATTTGTCATTCCACGTAATCATGGCCCTCATGCCACAACCGTCAATGAAAATGTGCGCGTCCGTCGGGGCACGGCGCGCCGTGCCCCTACCCTTCGTAATCTCTATTTTCAGAGGAGTTTTTCATGGCTGGTTGCCACCAGCATATGAATGAAAAGGGGAGAGAGGGGGACACCCCCAGTGCCCCGTCAGGGGACTTCGCCCCCTGCACCCTCTGCTTTTCAAAGTAGCGCACCGGAGAATCAGTGCGCCTTCATGACAGTAGGCGTATATATGCATCAGTACGGCTTATATAACCAGGTGTTCCACCGCCGACTACTATGCTCCACCCACTGATTCTTCGCTGCGCTCAGAATGACAGAATGTAGTATGTGCTGTTTTCGGCGGCATGGCGGCC
>JBBSIX010000020.1:0-19567 GCA_038231875.1 Chloroflexia bacterium
AGATGTCGCGCATAGATAAAAACATATTGAGGCTTGCAATTTTCGAGATTCTGTTTGATAATAGAGTGCCTCTCAAAGCCGCTATTAACGAAGCTATAGAGCTTGGGAAGCGGTTTGGGAGCGACAGTTCCAGCCGCTTTATAAACGGGGTGCTGGGCACTGTGGCTGCCTCCAACGAGGCTCGCGAGCGGAAAGGGCAGAAGGCCGGACCTGACCCTTCCGCAAGTCGGCAAGAAGGACCGTAAGACCTATATGCCCTCCATCAAGAGTGAAATACTAAAGCGGTTGCGCCCCTTGCTGGCTGAAAGCCTGGGAGCGGATGAAGACGAGATTACGATGGATACTCATGTGTACGAAGACCTCAACGCCGACATCATCGAGTTCCATGATGAGGTGATACCGCTTCTTGAGGAGGAGTTCGGGGTTAGCATAGACGACGCGGACGTGCCCGACCTTACTACTGTTCGTGAATTAGTAGGATACCTGGCAGAAAATATCTGAGCCACACTACGGTGTGAAAGGAGACTAACAAGCATGGCAAACGCTAAGGAACATCTCGAAGAGGTAGCCACCCAGCAGTACGGCATGGATGAGGCCGAACTTGGCTCCATGAACGCCGACCAGATGACCGATCTGCTCCTGGGTAAGATCGCGATGGACAAGTACGAGGTCAGCCCCTCCGAACTTGAAGGCAAGGACCGCCAGGGCCTCATTGAACTGCTGCTGGCGAATATGACCAGCGACCTGCTCAAGGTTGACAAGAGCAAAGTCACCCCCACTACTTCTTACTCCGACCTCGGCGCCGACTCGCTTGATATGGTCGAGTTGCTGATGACCATCGAGGATGTGTTTGAGCCGTTCGGCGAGATGAAAATACCCGAAGAAGACGCCAATATCGGCACGGTAGGGGAAGCCGCCGACCGGATCAGCCACTACATAGGCGACTACGTAAACGCAGGTTAGGAAGCTATTGTACAGGGGTTGCTGCATAAGCCGGACGCACAGAAGGCTCGTGCAACAACCCCTCTTGTTTTAGGTAACTCCCGGCTGCCGGCGGCAATCCGTCCTTGAAGTTGAGCCGTAATCTCTTTGTACAACTTCCAGCACCTTTATGAGTAGTTCAGCACCACCATCACGGCTCCGCCTGCCTTTCGGCAAGGGCCGCAAACAAACCCCACCACCCGGTTCCATCCGCCCCGACGGCAGCCGCGATGTAGAGCTTCCTTTGATGGAGCACCTGCGCGAACTGCGCGACCGGCTCATCAAGGCGGCTTTGGCTATTGTTATCACGACGGCCATCAGCCTGGTGTTTGCCGAGCAGGAGGTGGGCCTACTCGCCGCCCTCGCCGGTGGGCACGAGTTGATCGCCCTGAAGCCGACCGAGACGTTTGTGTCATACTTGAAGGTGGCTTTCATCACCGGCATCGCGATGTCTATGCCCCTACTGGTCTACCAACTGTTTCGCTTCCTGGCCCCTGGCCTCACCCGCACCGAGAAACGTTGGATACTGATAAGCCTGCCCGCCATAACCCTGTTCTTCGTGCTGGGCATCGTCTTTTGCTACTTCATCGTGCTGCCCAGCGCACTACAGTTCTTACTTAGCTTCGGTGGAGACTATGTAAAGAGCACGCCCACGATATCCGAGTTCCTCAGCTTCGTTACGCGCTTCCTCATGGCGGTGGGCCTGGCCTTTGAAACGCCTATCATCGTGTTTATTCTCGCCAAGCTGGGGGTCGCCACCCCTCTGCGCCTGAGCAAGTTTCGACGCTGGGCCTATGTGCTGGCCTTCGTGGTCGCCGCCATCATCACCCCCACCCCCGACCCCATCAACCAGACCATCGTGGCCGTGCCGATAATCGTGCTGTACGAGCTTGGCATCATCTTTGCGCGTGTCGGTGTTCGCAAACCAAAGACGGCACAGGATTAGGCAGACCTACCGTGTAGGGCTTGGGTTAAGAATACCCGACATCTCGGCCTATCAAGACCTCCTCCCGTCTACGCCTCCACCTTCATCTTGTGCAGTGAATAAACGCCTCTCCAGCCGAGTTGTTTACCTTCGACAGCCCCGCTATACCTTTCTATTTATCTAGGACCGAGTAGGAGGAGCGAAAGCCGCATGTCGGACAAGGAACTGCAACAGGACGCCAAAGTAGCAGAGGAGCTTGGCCCCTCACCTGTGAGAGCAACACGGGCGACCCTGCACACGCCGAGGTGGATGTGGGCCTGGATGTTGCCTATCGCGGTGCTGGTGATGCTGTATCTGGCACGCACCATACTGGGGCCGTTTGTCATCGCCGGAGTGCTGGCCTACATCTTCAGCTTGGTTGTGGACCGCATTCAGGGGCGTCTGGGCTGGCCCCGCTGGGTAATCGTCACTCTCCTCTACCTGCTGGCGCTGGGCACAATCGGCGTGGGACTCTACTTTGGGGCTGAAGCCTTGTACCAGCAGACGCGAGACTTCATCCAGCGCGGTCCCGACACAGTGGAGCGCGGCCTGAACCAGGTCATGGGGGGCAAAAGCTATACCTTCGGTGGACAGGTGTTTGACGCCCACACCCTCGCCGCCAGGATAAACGAGGCCACCTCGGAGTTCTTCGGCAATCGAGGGGGCGATGCCCTGCGAGTGGTAGAAGAAGTAGGCAAGCGCCTACTCGATACTCTGCTGGTGATTATCGTCAGTTTCTATTTACTGTTGAGCGGCAAGCAATTGGGCGCATATATCCTCAAGTTCGTGCCGGCGGGTGTTCGTCCTCGCACAGGGTACGTAGCCGGTCGCATCCATACCGTGCTGGGAGCATATTTGCGCGGTCAACTGCTCCTCATAGGCATAATGTCGTTGGCTTCTTTTCTGGTCTTGCAGTTCGTCTTTAACATTCCATACGCCCTGCCGATTGCCGTAATAACGGGCTTCCTGGAGATCCTGCCCCTGCTCGGCCCTGCGCTGGCGTCGGCGCTGGCTGCGGGGGTAGCGCTATCGGCGCACGGTGCAGGGGCGGCCATCGGGGTGATTGTGGCTTACCTTATCCTGCGCGAGCTTGAGGACCAACTGGTGATGCCGTTCGTGGTGGGCCGAGCCGTTGAGTTGCACCCTGTCATCACGATCTTTGCTGTGCTGGCGGGTGGGGCTATCGCAGGCGTGCTGGGGATGCTGCTTGCGGTGCCCGCTGCCGCCGCCGTGAAGGTGATCCTGGACTTCCTCTACCCTACGGGGGCCGACGAAGCGCTTGCTGAGGCCCAGCCCGGCCTGAAAGCCGCCCAAAAGGAGGCCGAAGCACGCGGCGAAGAAGCCGAACCGGCTCCGACTGCCACTTCTTGAGGGCGGTTTTGGAGGGCAACAAACAGCCTGGCGCTGTGTTATACTAGGGTGCTATGGCAAGGCAAACCCCTGATCGAGAAGTAGAGATGCAAGAAACAGCGCCCGTGCCGGCTGACGGGGAGGTGCCCCAGGAAACGGTGCCGATGCCGGTGGCCTCCTGGACGAGCGCGCAGGCAGGCGCGCTCGCCGTGCCGGACGATGCACCCACCAGGCCGCCACCGCTCCGCAAATCGCCCGCCGGGACCAAAGACTCTACCACCCGGCAAATTGAGGTTGTGGAGCGGCCCGGCCTGCTGACCTCGGAATTGCGGCGCGCCCTGCCCCCCTGGGCCTTGCCGTTGCTTACTTTTCAACCGTTCAGCGTTTGGTTGGGAGCGCGCATAGGGCTGACCTTGCTTGCACTGTTGGCGGGGGTGATGCTGCCCGGCCTTGCGCCCAAGGGCACAGCCATGTGGTACGGCTCGCCCGGCGGGCCTGACTTAACTGCTGTGGTGGACCGCTTCGCGGGCGTGTGGACGCGCTGGGACGGTCAGTGGTATCTTAAGATAGCCACCGAGGGCTATCAACCCAACGACGGCACGGCGGCTTTCTTCCCGCTCTACCCCTGGATATTGAGGGCCACAGGCTGGCTGGCCGGTGAGCGCTATATCTGGGCCGGTATACTGCTGTCGAGCCTCTTTTTTCTGGCGGCGATGGTGCTGTTCCACCGCCTGGTGCGCCTCGATTTTCACCCGAAAGACGCTGGTCGAGCTACTTTGTACATGGCCGCCTTTCCGATGGCTTTTTTCTTCTGGGCAGTGTACAGCGAGTCGCTCTTTTTGCTGCTGGCGGTGGGAACCCTGCTGGCTGCGCGCTCGCACAGGTGGTGGTTGGCGGCGCTGGCTATCTCCCTTGCGGTGTGGACGCGCTCCAGCGGGCTGCTCTTGCTGTTGCCTCTGGGCTGGGAACTGTGGCGAGCCTACCACCCGCCCGCGCCTACCGACCCCCACGCCATGCCTCCGGCCCGCCCCCGCACGTTGAACCTGTTCGCGCCGGCCTTGCCGATGCTGTCGCTGGTGGGTTTCCTGCTGTTCGCGGCGATACGCTTCGGCGACGCCCTGGCCCCCTTAGAGGCGCAGACCGGCTGGAACCGCCACTTTTCCTGGCCCTGGCAGACGGTGGTCGAAGGTTTTCAGGCGGCTGCCGGCATGGATTTCCGCTTCCAGCCCGAAAACCAGAGTTGGACCTATTTCGCTGTGCTGGCGCTGGCGCTCTTTTTGGGCGCGCTGTCTCTCCGTTGGCTGCGGGGCAGTTATAGCCTCTACTTGTGGGCCGGCATTATCTTCCCCCTGTTCTCGGCTACGCCCCACAATCCTCTGCTGTCCTATCCACGCTTCTTCATCGTGTTGTTCCCAGCCTTTATCACCCTGGCTCTGATTGGCCGCAATCGTTACGCCCACCAGATCATCCTGTGGACCAGCCTCCTGCTGCTGGCCCTGTTTACAATAAGGTTCGCCAATTGGTACTGGGTGGCGTAGGACCGCCAGAGCGTACCGGGACTATACGGAGTACAACGAGCAGGCCCGACACTAGACTGAACTGTCGCAAAAGGCAGGGACGCCGGCAGTGGCGCCTCTTTTTGTTTGGTAAACCGGCTTCGCCCACGTATAATTACCCCAACAACTTCGCATTCCACGCTCCGAAGTCGGAGCCGGCGGGAGGGTAAGCTATGTTTGGACAACGGCTGGGCAAGGGGGATGACGGCTACACAGACTTGCTTGGCGCGGAGCGTGTCGCCAAGTACGACCTGCGGCCCGAAACATACGGCACGCTGGACGAGGCGAGCAGCGCGATGGGCCTGGCGCGAGCCTTGTCCGAGCAGGAGCGGGTCAAAGAAGTGTTACGCCACGTGCAGCACGATGTTTACCTGCTGATGGCCGAGGTTGCCGTGCCCGCCGACACCCTGGAGAAGCTGCCCTATCGGATCACCGAGCAGCAGGTAAGCCGGCTCGACGAGATTATAGCCGAACTGGAGAGGGAGGTGCAACTGCCCAAGCAGTTTGTGCTGCCCGGAGCGAGCGCGCCTTCCGCCGCCATAGATATGGCCCGCACCATAGTGCGCCGGGCCGAGCGCCATGCCGTGCGCCTGGTCCACGAAGGCCAGATGCCCCCCGGCCAGGTGCTGCGCTATCTAAACCGCCTCTCCTCCTTGCTGTTCATGCTGGCCCGCTACGAAGAATCGGCATCGGGTGTGCCGTTCGACGTGGCGAAGCGGGACTCCTCTTAGTTCGTAGCCGCATAATCACTGTATAGCGCAACAGGAGGCTTACGGGCGGCCTCAAACGCCGTACCTGTGCCGCAGCCAGAGCACTGTGCCTCCTGCTATTACAGCCAGCAGCAGCGTGGCAAGCACCAGGCCGTTGAAGCCGAGGCCCACGATAAATAGGCCCCCGCTCCCGCCGCCCAGCAGCTGTCCTATGCCCAGGAAGACCGAGTAGAGGCCCATCACCACACCCCGGTGCTCGACGTGTGCCTCCGAGATGTCGGCCAGGTAGGCCAAGGCAACAGGGGTGAAGCCACTTTCCATCAGCACACCCACCACCAGCAGAGGCACTAAGGGCCACTGACCAAAGGGGCCGGGCATGATATTGTTGTTGATGCCCAGTAGTACAAAGCAGACGATGAACAGGCCCACAACCGAGATAAGCAGGATCGTGGTGCGGCGTATACGGGCGTACAGCAAGCTCCAGATGTAGATGCCCACCATGAACATCGCGCCGTAGCACGCAAGGGTTATACCCACTTCCCTGGGTGACAGCCGTCCCACAAGCAACTGGTCTGTAAACGAATAAACGCCGGCGCCTCCACTGCCCGCTGTGGGGCGCACCAGCAGGGGCGCGATGTGGGTGAACCACAGGCCCACTACTGCATTGATCGCCAACCACGCAGGCACGAAGCTGCGTAGGGCAGGTTCGCGCAACAACTGCAAGTAAGACCTCACGCGATCCGTTACCAGGGCGCGCACCGGGTGAGCAGCTTCGTCCGCGCTCCGGCGACTCTGCTCATGGTGAGTTCGTGCCTGAGCAGGCAGCGATTCGGGCACGAAGAAGAACAGCATAGTCGCGGCGGCCAGGTAGATGAACGACATCAATCTGAAGCTGTTAGGTCCGATCAGTTCCCACAACTGGCCCCCCAGCAAGTTGCCGCCCACCAGACCTATCACAAAGCTGATCTCGTACAGCCCCATGATGCGCCCTCGCCTGGCCCGGCTCTCCTGGCCCTCGCCGGAGGTGGCATCGGCCAGGTAGCCAAGCGTGCCTGGGGTGTTGGCCGCCGTAGACACGCCTTCCAGCAGGCGGCCAATCGCTATGATGGCTAGGATGGTGGTCAGAGGGTGGATTTGCACCGCCACCGCCCCCGCCAGCGGCCCCAGCACCAGGAACGGCTTGCGCCCGCGCAGGTCGCTGAGTGCGCCGAACACTGGGGCCAGCGCCAGTTCGGTGGCATAAAAAACAGCCGCCAGTATGCCGATCACATTTGCATCGGCATGGACCACTTGCGCCAGATACAGGCTCAACAGCAGACCTGTTGACGAACCCGCCAGGCGCAGCACAAAGCTGGAGCCAATCGCCACCCTCAACCCCTGGGCGGTGCTCAGGTCGGCCCGCTCTACCTTCCCAGGGGAGATAGATTCCTCGGCCTCCTCCGCAGCTTCCAGAGGGGAACTTTCTTTCGGTGTGGTCAGTGACACAATGCTATGAGCATAGCATAGAGGCTGGTGACTAGCAAGGCCCCTACAGTTCATCCTCCACGAGTGCCCCCTTCTTGGCTGCGCCAATTCATTGCGGTCATACCCCAAGTCTGAACAGTTACCCTCACACCGCATGCTCGCAATCTGGTAAAATAGCAGAGGAAGCGTGATGAACAAGTCTCAAGTCAAAATGGGAGAGCAGCATTGGCGAAGTTTTACTATGGCGGGCAGGCAGTAATCGAAGGCGTGATGATGCGCGGGCGGCAACACATGGCGGTGGCCGTGCGCGCGCCCAGCGGCGAGATAGTTGTACACCAGGAAGCGTTGGACAAGGGGCTGTATCGCAGTCCTGCTATGAAGCTGCCGTTCCTACGTGGAGTGCTCGGCTTGTGGGACGCCCTGGGGCTTGGGATGAAAGCCCTGATGTTCTCAGCCAACGTCGCCCTAGAAGAAGGGGATAACCCCGCCGACGTAGCCGAAGAGGGGCTGGGAGCCGCCGCCACCACACTCCTCCCTTTGACCCCTCTGCCCATGCCCACTCCAACAACCTCAAAGCCGAAAGGTCAAAACGCCATAGAAGGCCCGGCTGCCTGGACGACCGTCGCCATAGCCCTGGCGGTGATGATAGGCATATTTTTCGTGCTGCCTGTGCTGGCGGCGAGCGCCTTTACAGGGCTGTTGGGCCTGGAGGGGAGCCTGGCGCACAATGTGACCGAGGGTGCGGTGCGCCTGGGCCTGTTTATCGCTTATATCTGGGCCATAGGGCGTATGCGCGATATACAGCGCGTGTTTGGCTATCATGGAGCCGAACACAAGACGATCAACGCCTACGAAGCTGGCGTGGAGTTGACGCCCGAAGCTGTGCAGCGTTTTACCCTGCTCAACCCGCGCTGCGGCACTACCTTCCTGCTGATCGTGATGCTGCTGGCGACGCTGGTCTTCATCCTGATCGGCAAGCTGTCGTTCGTGCCGATGGTGCTGTCGCGCATCGTGCTTGTGCCGGTGGTGGCCGCCATCGCTTACGAGTTCATCCGCCTCATGGCGAACCTGTACGGCAGCCCTATAGTGCGCGCGATCATGGCCCCTGGTCTGGCCCTCCAAAAGATGACTACCCGCCCGCCTGATCTCTCCATGCTGGAGGTGGGAATAGCCGCCCTCAGCGCGGTGCTCGTGGCCGACGGCGTAACCCAGCCGGCCGTGGGCGCGCCCAATGTTCAACCTGCCGAGGAGGCTGTAGCTACCCTCGCATAGTAAGTACAGGTTCGCTAGGGGTATGTAAAGGCGGCACGCAAGGCAAGCGCTGTTCTTCACCCAGGCACACCCAGGGAGAACTATGGGCCGCACAGTAGCCGTAATGGTCGATTGCCGGGAGAGCGGGCAAGAGGGGTACTTCACGCCCGGCTCCGAGGGGCTGTTCCTGCTGCGGCTGGCGTGTTTGCTGGCGGGCGGCGGGGTAGAGGGCGGGCGTGTGCTGCTGTGCCGCTTTTTGGCCGTGCCTCCCGGCGAGGAGGTCAGCAGCTATTCCGTCAAAGCCCAGACCTTGCGGCGCAGCCTGGAACGGGAGGCGCTGGCTGCACTTGCGCCGGAGGGGGGTGCGGGTCCGCACACCCATATAGCGCCGGTTGTGCGGGTGGCCCGCGAAAGCGAACTGGCGGCAGACGCCCGTCGCTTTTTGCTGGAAGGGGGAGACACGCTGGCCCTACTGCCCTTTCGGCGCATCTCCGGCGATGCCTGCCCCTGGCTCCGCAAGGCGCTCCGCAGCCCCTTGCCCTGCGATGTAGCCTGGGTGCGCCCGCCCCTCTCCGCGACCGCCAGGCCGTTGGAGCGGGGCATGAGAATGTTGCTACCCGCTCGCGGTGGGCCGCAGGCTACCCTGGCGCTCGAGCTTTCGCGTGAGTTGGCTGCCTCTCTTGGGGCCGAGGTGACTGTGCTGCACGTTTTACAGGCCATGCCTGAACTGGAGCGCGCCACCGAGGAAGCCCCTTTTGCCGAGCTTCTGCCGCAGATAGACAGGGGAAGCCCCGGCGCGCCGCCCCCAGACCGCGCTTTCGTGGTGGGCGACAATCCGATGCGGAGCATAGTGGAAGCAGCCGGAGGCTACGATCTGGTCATCATGGGCAGCGCAGGGAGGGCAGCCGCCGACATCGGCTCTTTCACCGAAGGGGTAGCGCGTGGGGTGCAAGGGGCGGTACTGGCCCTCAAGACGCAAGTTCCCGTCGGCCCGGCCATACGCGCCGCCCGCCTGCGCGCTCGCCCCTACTCTATCGCTCCCGAAGCTCTGTCGCTGCTGGTGGACAAGTGGTTCGCCGAGAACACCTTTGACGCCGGGGAGTTCTCCGACTTGCCGCGCCTCGTCGAGTTGAAGCGGCGACAGGGCGTGACCATCTCGGTGGGCTTGCCCGCCCTCAACGAGGAGGCGACGATAGGCGGGGTTATCTCTGTGCTCAAGAGGACGCTCATGGAACAGGTCCCTCTTGTAGACGAGATCGTGGTAATAGACTCGAACTCCACCGACCGCACCCGCGAGATCGCAGCCGGGTTGGGCGTGCCGGTCCACATCCACCAAGAGGTGCTGCCGGAGGCCGGCACGCATAGCGGCAAGGGCGAGGCCCTCTGGAAGTCGCTCCACGTTTTGAAGGGCGACATAATCGCCTGGGTGGACACCGATGTGATGAACATGCAGCCCCAATTCGTGTACGGGCTGGTGGGACCGCTGTTGCGCGAGCCTCGCATCGGATATGTGAAGGGTTATTATCACCGCCCGGTGCAGCTGGACAGCAGCTTGCGGCATGAAGGCGGTGGGCGCGTCACGGAACTCACCGCCCGCCCGCTAATCAACCTCTTTTTCCCCCTGCTGTCGGGGTTGGTGCAGCCTCTGGCCGGCGAGTACGCAGGGCGGCGCAGCGTGCTGGAGCAAATCCCATTCTTTTCGGGCTACGGGGTAGAAGTGGGTATGCTGATAGATATGCTGGAACGTTTTGGCCTCAATTCGATAGGTCAGGTGAACCTGGAGAGCCGTGTACACCGCAACCGCCCCCTGTCCGCCCTGTCCCTCACCGCCTTCGCCATCGTGCAGGTCATACTGACCCGCCTGCAAGAGCGCGAACGCATTAGACTGCTGGAAGAAGTCAACAGCAGCATGAAGCTGATTCGCTCGGAGCAGGACCATCTCTCCCTGGAAGTGCGCCAGGTGCGCGACGTGGAACGCCCGCCTATTGTCTCAATTGAGGAGTACAGGCTGCGAAACGGTGGGCGGTAGCTCCTCTGCGTGGCTGCCGCTATCACTCCTGTTCCTCAATGCCCGCTCCAAAGTCGAACCTCACACGCCCGCCGCCGGAACGGGCAGGGCGTGGCGAAAGATGTACACTTTGCCCGAAGCAGGCGTGTAAACCAAATCAAGGTAGAGCGCGGTTGAGGGGAGGGGCGAATAGGAAAGCACTTGCGCTTGAACCTCCAGATCGCCGCCTGCGCCCGGCCCCAGCATCAGACTCGTAGGCTGTATCCCCAGCACCGGGTACAGCTTGCCTGTGCTGTCACGCACCTTTAGCTCGAGCACATCAAGCTCGAGGCGCATGGGCGACGTGCCGGTGTTGCGCGCCACCAGCCGCCAGGCGAGGCCCTCTCCTATGCCCGCGCTGCTCAGGAGCAAGGAGGGAGAGGGAGCTGTCTCTACCCACTGGCCGGCTTCTTTGACAACGGCTGCTTCGGCGGTTGCCTTGATCTGCGCTTCTTCCTCGATCACGGCCCTAGCGTTGTCGGCAACTTCCCGCCTCCTGTGAATGCCGTCGGCCAGTGCGACACCCGTGACCAGGGCAACCCCCAGCGCCTCGGCCCCGGATACGAGGACCAAGCTGTTCACCCAGTTGAAGTTCATGCCGAAGCCCGCCCCGATGCGGCCCAGCGCAGCGCCCCCCATGCAGGCCACTACCCAGGTGATAGGCGGCACAGGCACATCAGACCGGCGCACAACCAGCACCTGCCCCAGGCCCAACATCGCCCCTGCCATCAGCCCTGTAATGCCCCCGATGATGGGTAAAGCCACCCCACCCGCGTCAAAAATTAGAGTGACCACTCCGCCACCCACCAGGTAGAGCGCCAAGCTGCGAGCCGCCCAACCCAGGGCCGTTGCCCCTATCCACATGACCCAGCCGCGCAGCTTCAGGAACGGCAGCAAGGCTAATCCCTGCACCGCCCCACCTACAGCCCCCGCCAATGCCCCGCGCAGCAGCGCCACACCAAGGTACAGCAGGCCGCCCGCCTGGGCTGCCTCGTCCACACCAAGCCCCAACCACCGGCCCAGGGCGAGGCCGGCGGTCGTCAGCGGCAACCACAACAGCCACACAGATGCCGCCCGTTCGCGGGCTGTGGGACGGCGAATGTAGCGAGCAGCGTATTCGTCCCTTGCGTTTAGCGGCATACTTCGTCCCCCGGCGCTTTCAGCATATTATGGCCTGCCCATCTTGTGCAGCAGCGATACAGCCGCCTCTATATAGGGATCGTTGTCCTCGCTGTACTGCGTCCAATCTTCCTGTAGCGTCACATCGGGGCTGAGACCGCGCCCCTCGATAGTGGAGCCGTCGGGTAAGAGGAAGCGCCATCTGGGGATGGTTAGCTGCGAGCCGTCCTTCAAGGAATACTCGGCGTTGGCTACAGTATTGCCTGCCGTGCGTGTACCCACCAGCTTGGCGCGCCCCTGCGCCTGCAAAGCCGCCGCCATCACCTCAGCGTCGCCCTGGGTGCCTCGGTCCACCAGCAACACCACCGGCACGCTGCCGAACTTGCCGTACAATTGCCCCTCCGGTATATCCAGGTCGAAATCGTCGGTAGGATTGCGCGCCTGAAACGTGCCCAGGTTGCCCTGGGTAAGCTGCCCTAGTATCGCGGCAATGGTGAGGGTAGAGTTACCCGAAGTGTACCGCAAATCCAGCACCAGCCCCTTGATCGGCACATCCTGCATGAGAGACCGGCGCTGCATCTCGTTGAGCAGATACAGAGTTCTGTAGTCTATCCCCGACCCGGCTAGGCTGGGCAACTGTATGTAGCCTATGGTAGGGTCTTCCCCCAGCATACGCATCACCACAGGAGCTTTGCCCACAACGATCTCTCTCTTAAGCAGCAGGTCGCGGGTATCACCCGCAGGCGAGCGCACGGTGATGCCCACCTCCGTATCAACCAGGCCCTCCAGCGCCGCACCTTCGCGGGTCTGCTCGGTCACGGGCCGGCCCTCTATCGCCGTAATGCGGTCGCGCCGCTTTATGCCCGCTTTGTCGGCAGGCCCGCCCGGATAGACGTACAGAACCAGCAGGGAATTGTCGCTGTAGACCTTGATGGCGCCGATGTTGGCGTACCCTCTGAACCGCTCGGCATTGGGCATGGGTACTTGGGGAGGGGGTGTAAAGGCCGAACGCACGTCATCGAGGCGGCCTACCATTTCAACAAGCGCGCCGTAAAGGTCCTGCGGAGTAGACGCGCCTGCCACCCTTGTGCTGTACTCGTCGTAGATTTTACCCCAGTCCGCTCCGTTATAGTCGGGATAGAGATAGTTGCGGTCTACGATACTCCACACGTCCTCAAACAGCATCTCCTTCTCGTCCTGCGGTATGGCTGTAGGCGTGGCGGCGACCGCCGTATCCGGGTTGTACACCTCCACAGTGGGCGTGGGCACAGCCTGGTACAGGGAGGAGACGGGTCCGACTGCGCGGGCCGCTAAAGGGCCGCTTGCAGAGATGGAGCGCGCCTTCGCTCCAAGCCCCAGCACTGGACCTACAATGGTCCAGGCCAGTATAAGCGCGGGTATGAGAGCGGCAAAAGCGAGCCGAAAGGCGCGAGTAGAGGGGGTCGGTTGGTTGGACTTCAAAGTAGCATACCTGCCTGGTGAGTTATAGTTTTAGCGTGCGGACGGACTGTCGCCACCCATCTAATATACAACAAGCAGGTGGATAAAGTTCACCTTACTTTGTAAAGTTTCATAGTACTGGTGACTATCCACATCCAGGCTACGTATGCTACCGTGCCGGCAGACGAAGGCTACTCCCTATTGTCATTCCTCACTTCGTTCGGAATCAGTGCGCTTGTACGACAGTAGGCATATAAATGAGTCGGTGCGGAATAACACAGAGCAAGTATTCCACCACCCAGAATCATGCTCCACCTACTGATTCCTCATTGCGTGAGGCATACAGAGTGTAGTACTTAGCGTCGTCTGCCTCGTCAAGGGCCGGGGGTGCGGCTCTAGTCCGTCGCCGAGAGCAGGAACGGGTTGAAATCCGTATTGGTGTCGTAGTAGTCCTCATGCTCGGTCCGCTTGAGGAAGCCCACCACAAGATAGGTGACAGGCGTAAACACCGCCTCCAATCCTACTTTGTAGATATAGTTCGAGATAACGATGGTCCAGAAGAAGCTACCCTCCATAGGACTGCCGAGCAGCACACCGCCTATCGCAAAGGCGATGGTGGCGAACAGCAGCGTGTCAATACCCTCGCCCACTATGGTGGAGCCGAGCGTGCGCGTCCACAGCCACCGCCCTTTGGTGAGTATCTTCATTTTTGCCAGCACGAACGAGTTGGAAAACTCCCCTGCGAAAAAGGCTATCAGGCTTCCGAGCACGATATAGGGAGTGCTCGCCAGCCCCACGTTGAACGCCTCGGACTGCGGCTGCGCCCCCTGGTCGGCTGGGATGGGCAGCAGAGTAACTATCCACAGCACAACGGCCATCAAGAAAGTGGCCCCGAACCCCGCCCAGATCACCCGCCGCGAGCGCTTGTAGCCATACACCTCGGTCAGCACATCCCCGAAGATGTAGCTGAGAGGAAACAGCACTGTGCCCGCGTCGTACTCAAAGGGGCCGAACTGCACAAATTTGTTGGAGGCTATATTGCTGATCAACAGCACCGCCACAAACGCCGCCATCACCAGGTCGAAATACTTAAAGCTTCGCATTTGCACTCTCCCAACGCTATTCTAAAGCAGCGACAGGAACCTGTCTATTTCTTCCTCAGTATTATAAAAGTGGGGCGACACCCGCACCAACCCCACCCGCACCGCCACCACTATGCCTCTCTCCTGGGCGCGATGCAACAGTTCCGCCGGGTCGCCTTTGGCCCTGAAGCACACTACGCCGGAGCGCTCGCCCGGCCCGTCGGGGCTTACTACTGTATAGCCTCGGCTCCGCAAGCCCTCGATGAGGTGCATGGTGAGGTGGAGCACCCTTTCTTCGATGCGGGCAAGGCCCACCTCCAGCAGCATCCCCAGCACGGCATCGAAGGCTACCAGCCCGCTGACGTTGTAAGTGCTGCCCTCCACGCGCGAGTTGTCCTCTCGCCAGGCTTGGCCGTAGGTCATATACTCATCGCGGCTGACTACACTGAGCCAGTTGGCGCTGATGGGCCTGAGTAGCCCCAGGACATCCCGGCGGACATAGAACAGGCCGACACCCTGCGGCCCCATGAGCCACTTGTGCGCGCCCGCTCCCAGGAAGTGTATGCCGGCCTTGTGTACATCAAGTTGGAGCGCACCCAACCCCTGTATGCCGTCTACAGTGAAAAGCGCCCCGCGCTCCTCGCAGAGTTGCCCCAGGGCATACAGGTCGTTGCGAAAGCCGCTAGAGAACTCCACAAAACTGATGCTCAACATGCGCGTGTTGCGGTCCATTGCAGCCGCTATGTCGTCAAAAAGCACTCGGTGGTTCCGCTGCTCCACCAGCCGAGTCTCCACCCCCAGCCGCGCCAAACCCAACCAGGGGTAAATGTTCGCCGGGAACTCGCCCCGCACCGTCACTACGTTCTCACCTTCGCGCCACTCCAGCCCCTCAGCCACCATATTGAGAGCCGATGAAGTGTTCTGCACCCAGCCGACCTCGCAAGCCTCAGCCCCGATCAGGTGGGCCATCTTTTCACGTGCTTGGTCCACGACGGGGAAGTATCGAGGCTCGCTCAGGGTTCCTTCCGTGCCTTGCTCGGCCCAATACTGCGCCAGGGCGTCGGTGCCGGGCCGGGGCAGCGGCGTGCAGGCGGCATGGTTGAGGTAAGCAAGGCGCTCCGTAACCGGAAAGAGGCGACGGTAGCTTTCGACTGTTGCGTTGTCCATATAGTCTGCCTTTCTGGGAGTGTGCATACGGTTGCTCTTCCGGTGATTACCTACGTCTCCGAGGTGCGGTAGACTACCGTGCCGGCAGAGTTGTCGGCCACAGCTTCAGGCTTGGGTAGTCACCACGCTCGTCACGATTGACGTTTCACGTTATTATACAGGACAGGACTTCTGCTGCTAAAGGAGAGAACTATCATGCGCGAGTACCTAACAGAGAGTTATATCAGGCAGGTGTGGGGCAGCCTACCTCCGCACATAAGGCCCACTACTTTTCAGTCCACCTATTTGCTCAACAGGGCGCTCGATGCAGATGTGACGGTGGCGAGCGAAACGTTGCAGGTGACGGGCAGCTTCAAGTTCCGTGCCGCCTACAATCTGCTCTCCGAGGTGGCTGAGGAGGAGGTGATAACCTCATCGTCGGGCAACTTCGGGCAGGCGGTAGCCTATGCCTGCATGCTGCTGGGCAAGCGGTGTACCGTTATCATGCCCACCACATCTTCCAAAACAAAGCAGGCGGCGGTAAAAGCCTATGGCGGACAGGTGGAGCTACTCGACACGTCAAGCATGAGCCGCCAGGAGCGTATCGCTGAGGTGCGCGCTGAACACCCGGAGGCTTTTTTCGCTCCTCCCTACGACCATTACCGGGTGGTGGCGGGCAATTCTACGCTGGGCAAGGAGATTATTGAGCGGTTGCATACCCCGGACCGCAAGCTGGACTATATCGTCTGTCCGGTGGGAGGCGGCGGGCTTATCTCCGGCATAGTGACGGCCCGTGACATCCTGGCCCCTGAGATCGAGGTAATAGGGGCCGAACCTCTGCTCGGCAACGACGCTGCCCGCTCTCTGCGCGAGGGCAGGCACATCTCCCTCGAGGCCGAACCCCTTACGTTGGCCGACGGCACGCGCACCTTGAGCGTGGGCAAACTGAACTGGGAGATTATCCGCGACGGTCTCCAGCGAATAATCGAGGTTCCCGAAGAAAAGATAGCCGAAGGGCTTCGCCTGCTCTACTCCGCCGCCAACCTGAAAG
Organism: Chloroflexia bacterium; assembly: GCA_038231875.1. GTDB lineage: Bacteria > Chloroflexota > Chloroflexia > QHBQ01 > JADMIH01 > JADMIH01. Next base: position 16,162 of record JBBSIX010000020.1, read on the forward strand.
TCGAACCGACAGGCGCGCTCTCCACCGGCGCGGCGCTCACCCAACCCGACATGAAGGGCAAGCGCATCTGTCTGGTAGTGAGCGGAGGGAACGTGGACGCCGAAACGTATATACGCCTGCTGGGAGAGACGACATAACGTAGAGAGGCGTCGCCAGCACGTGCCTCGTCACTCTACCCGCGCTCCACCTCGAACGTGAAGCCATGCGGCAGCAGTTCCTCCACTGCCATGTCCAGCGTCTCCGCCCCGTCTGCGGCCTTCTCCGGCGAGGGGGCCATGATCACTCTGGCCCCAGGCGCAAGCTCCATCAGCACCTGGCGGCACACCCCGCAAGGGGTGGAAGGCTGAGGATCGTCGCCCACGACTGCGATGGCCTCGAAGCTCCCTGGGGTTTCCCCAGCCGCGATAGCCGAGCCGAGCGCCACCCTCTCGGCGCACAAGGTAGGCGAGTAGGCCACATTCTCGATATTGCAACCCGTGTACATTTTGCCCGCCCGCGTCAGCAAAGCCGCGCCCACCCTGAAGCCGGAGTAGGGCACGTAGGCACGGCGACGAGCCTCGGCTGCGGCCTGAATTAGCGCATTATAATTCACAGCTATGTCTCGCCTCCTTCGCCGGCATCTCCCGCCGTCTGCGGAGGGTGGCGCACTATAGAAAGCTGTTTGATGCGCGTGCCTTCGGTAGTCAGCACAGTGATCGTGTAGTCGTCAACAGCAACGGTATCGCCGGGAATAGGGATGCGGCCCAACTGCTCGTAGACGAAGCCGCCTATCGTGTCCGAGTCCTCGGCTTTCCAGATGACTTTGAGCAGGTCGTTTATATCGTCGAGGGGCACGCGAGCGTCTACGTGTACTTCGTTGTCGCTAACCTGCTCAGTCATCTGCGGCTCAACGTCGTACTCATCGCGTATCTCGCCTACGATCTCCTCAAGCAAGTCCTCTATAGTCACCAGGCCGGCGGTTCCCCCATACTCGTCAATCACAATAGCCATGTGCATGCGGGCTTTTTGCAGTTCGCGCAGCAGGTCGTCCACCTTTTTGGTCTCAGGTACGTAATGCACCGACCGCACCACGCTGGTAACGGGCAGGTTCTCTCCGTTCATACGCAGAGCGCGCATCATATCCTGCACCGTAGCCACGCCCTTCACGCTGTCTATCGACTCGTGGTACACGGGTATGCGCGTGTGCCCCGACTTGAGGGCTACATCGGCTGCGGCGGCGACCGTGCAGTCGTCGGCCACAGCTACGATGTAGGGGCGTGGGGCCATTACCTCGCGCACTACCGTGTCGCCAAACTCGAAGATCGAGTGGATAAGGTCCTCCTCCTCCTGCTGTATGACGCCCTCCTCCTCGCCCATGTTGACCAGCAGCCGCATCTCCTCCTGGGTGACAAACCGCCCGGCGGGGCTGGTGTGCCCGCCCAGAATACGCACAAAGGGAGCGGCCAGGGCGCTCGACAAGACCACAAGCGGTGAAACCAGGCGACGCAGATTGTTGATGGGGGTGTATAGGGCGAGCGCCGAGCGCTCCGGGTTGCGTAGGGCCAACGCCTTGGGAACCGCCACTCCGAACACCAGCACCACCACCGCCGCCAGCACCATCGCCAGCACGTGCGACCACCATGTGATGAAGTGGTTGGTGGCGTACAGGACGAGCGAACCTATCGTGAGCAGGGAGACTGTGTTGACGAACAGGATGACGGAGGGGAAGCGCTGGGGGTTGTCTATCAGGTCGTTTATCGCCTGGGCGCGGGGCACGCCTCTCTCAAGAAGCTGGCGAAGGCGCAGGCGCGATATGTTGGTGAGGGCGGTTTCAACCGCAGAGTCGAGGGCAATAAGAGCAAGGCACAGTAAGGCCACAATCAGTGCTATCCAACTGTCAGGCTCCAAAATATGGGAGAACTCCTACTAGGCGCGAAGCGTAGCGCGTAATGCATGACGTGCTTGACATGTTCCGTTGCAGTATAACTGATTTACGAACGGCGCATTACGAACTACGGAGCCGGTCAGCGAAACAGCGCGCTGACCGACCTATCCTCGTGTATGTGCAACATAGCCTCGGCGAACAGCTGCGCTATGCTGACTACCTCTATTTTGCTGTGGTCCGCGTTGTCTCGGCCTCCCAGGGGAATGGTATCGCTGATGAGCACTTTGGCGAAGGACGAGTTTTCCAGCAGTTCGCGTGTGCCCGGAGCGAAGGCCGCATGGGTGGCGCAGGCGTACACGGCCCGTGCGCCTCTGTCCAACAGCATGTCGCACGCGGCCACCAGCGTGCCTCCCGTCATAATCATGTCGTCTATCAAGAGGGCCGTTTTGCCGCGCACATCGCCCACCATCTCAACCGCATAGCTCTTGTCGGCAGTGGGGCGCTGCTTGGCGATGATCGCCAGGTCTGCGTGCCCGCCGATCCGCTCGCGCACCTCCATTGCCCATCCCACGCGGCCCTGGTCGGGGGCCACCACCACCGGGTCGGGCAGGTCGAGTTGGCGACATCGGTCGGCCAGCAGGCGGCGGCCCTGAAGGTGGTCCACAGGTATGTTGAAGAATCCTTCGATAGCAGGGGCATGCAGGTCGCAGGTGAGGATGCGGTTGGCCCCGGCCACCTGCAACAGGTCGGCCACCAGCTTAGCGGTGATCGGCTCGCGGGCGCGGCTTTTCTTCTCCTGCTTGGCGTAGCCATAGTATGGTATTACGGCGGTAATGCGGCTGGCCGAGGCACGCTTGATGGCATCTATCATAATGAGTAGTTCCATCAAGTGGTGGTTCACCGGGTGGCATGTCGGCTGGATAATGTACACGTCGTTGCCGCGCACGTTTGCCTCGACGCACACGCGAGTTTCGCCGTTCCGATACTGGCTCACCATCGCCTCGCCCACTTCCGTGCCAAGATGCTCGGCGATAGCCTCAGCCAGCGCCGGATGCGCCGTGCCGGTGAATATCTGCAATCTGCTCGCCCCCATAGCCTACACCTCCTCTGCCTGTTTCGGGTTCGCTTGTGAGTCTGCGGCTTCTTCGTCCCCCGCTTCACCCGGACCTTCGTCCTCCAGCCGCCGCACCAGGCGGGCCGGAACCCCCACCACCAGCGTGCGTGGCTCGACGTTCTTGGTGACTACGCTGCCCGCGCCGGTTTTTGCCCCGTCGCCCACCTCCACAGGCGCGACCAGCATCGTGTCCACGCTCAGTTGCACCCGCTTGCCGACCCTGGTGCGATGCTTCTTCTTGCCGTCCCAGTTCGCAGTAATTGTGCCGGCGCCGATATTAGTGCCCTCGCCTATGTGGGCATCGCCTATATAGCTGAAGTGGCCCATCGCCACGCCCGCTTCCAGGGTAGAGCGGTTCACCTCGGCGAAATTGCCCAGGTGAACACCCTCGCCCAGATGCGTGCCCGGGCGCAGGTGGCTGTAAGGCC
>JBBSIX010000021.1:0-19037 GCA_038231875.1 Chloroflexia bacterium
CCTTGTACGGAGCGTAGTAGAGGGGGACAACAGGCCGGAGGGGTTTGAGGCGAAGGGAGGCGGTGCGGCCTATCATGCCGGGGGCGATCCCTTGCGAATTTGCGTGCTGGTGGTGGGCGACAACCTACAGAGCGCCTACCCGGAGGCGATGTCCGCCTCTCGGTGGCCGGTGACGGTGCGCGAGGTAGTACCCTGGGCGAACGGCGTCGAGGGGCAGATAGCCGGCACGTGTCGCGGCGCGGAGATCAGCTTCTTCGATACACGATTCTACGCAAACCGTCACAAGTATGTGGTGGGCCGTGAGTACAACTTCCAGGTAAGCGCATTCGCCTATGTGGTGGGGCCTGCCCCCGACAACGAAGTGGAAATAGAGGCCGGGGCAAAGGTGTCACTGAAGGGAGCACGTGCCTACATGCCCGCCAACCTGGGGCAGAATACCGGCGCGGACATAGACGAGTTCTGGTTCCACAGCCCTCTGGAGGCTGCTCCCACAACCGCCGAGTTGGCGGGTAAACAACTGTCGGCTTTGCCGGTCACGCTGGCGTTGCCGGAGGATTTTGAGATGAGGCTGCCCCTGTATGCGGCGGAGCATACTATGGCCCCAGGTACGGAAAGCGTGCAGCCGGAGGCAGACCTTGAGGGCTATCTGTGGCTGCAAGGCTACTTGAGCGAAGATTGATGAACACTCAACCCTCTATTTTCGATGACCTGCGCGGCCCCGTTGCCCCGGACGCGGAGTACCGCCTCGCTTCCGTGCTTATTCTTATATATCCACGCGCCGGCGATGACTATGTGGTCTTTATGAGGCGCACCGACACCGTAGAGCACCATAAAGGGCAGATATCGCTGCCAGGCGGCGGGCGAGACGCCACCGACCCCGACTCTATCTACACTGCCTTGCGCGAAACGCAGGAGGAGTTGGGGGTAGACCCCGCATCGGTGGAGGTAATAGGTGTGCTGCCCGACATTTATGCCAGGGTGAGCCGTTTTCTCATCACCCCCGTCGTGGCTCGACTCAAGCCCGATAATACCGATCTAGTCTTCAGGCCCGCGCCTGATGAGGTGGCTGAGGTGATAGAAGTTCCCCTGCGTGTCTTCTATGACGAGGCGGCCCACCACACCGAACAGCGCACCCACGAGAATGTGACCTACAATATCCACTTCTACAACTACGGCCCTTATGAAGTGTGGGGCGTCACAGGGCGCATCATGTACGCTTTTTGCGACAAGTTCAAAGCGCCGACTGCCGACCGCTGAGGATAGAGACAAGCCCCCAAGCCCTTGAACGTTATCTTGAATCCACCGCTATGCCCAACGGACCTACCCACGATCTAATCACTATTGTTACAGGGGCGGCGCTTGCTCCGGCGGCGCTCAACTCCGGCCTGCCCGACCTGGGGCCTGCCAACGCCACTGTGTTGCTCGGCGCATACCTGGCTTCGGGCCTGCTGTTCAGCCCCGACCTTGATTTGCGTTCCGCTCCCTACAAGCGGTGGCGCAGTCTACGCTGGATGTGGATACCGTATCAGAAGCTGGTTCCTCACCGTAGCTGGATTTCGCACAGCTTTGTAGTGGGGCCGATTCTGCGCGTGCTCTACTTTGCGGGCGTGATGTCGCTGCTGGCTCTTATCGCCTTGGGGCTTACCAACCTGCTGACCCCCGTAGACCCCACCGGAACTCTCATTCGGGTTGTCGAGGCCGCCGGCAGGTGGATAGGAACGCACCCGGCGGTGGTGGGTTACGCAGTGTTGGGGTTTGTGCTGGGAGGGGCGGCGCATACCCTCGCGGATATAATCTGGTCGGGTATTAAGAAGCGTCTAAGGAGGTTGTTGTAGTGCCGAAGAAGCCTATCTCCCTATATCATAGCTGGGATGTATCGCCGGCGGAGGCCCAGGCGATACAGTTGTCGCTGGCCGGCAAAGTATCGCTCGTGCCGGACTTCGGCGAGGTGCGGCGGGTGGCGGGCGTAGATATGAGCGCGAAAGATGTGGCCCGCGCCGCCGTTGTGATACTCTCCTACCCTGAGTTGGATGTGCTGGAGGTGCAGCGTGCAGAGGAGCCTCTGGCGTTCCCCTATGTGCCCGGCCTGCTGTCGTTCAGGGAAGGGCCTGCTATCCTGGCTGCCTTCGACAAAGTAGAGCGGTGGCCCGACCTTGTTTTCTTCGACGGGCAGGGCATCTCGCACCCGCGCAAGATCGGCATCGCCTCCCACATTGGAGTGCTGCTCGATCTGCCGAGTATCGGCGTCGCCAAGTCGCCCCTTGCGGTGAGCGGCCCTGAGCCTGGCCTCCAACCGGGCGACCTGGCCTTATGGCACAATCGCCGGGGCGAGGAACTTGTAGCCGCCCTGAGAACCAAGCTCCGCTCCAAGCCGTTGTACATCTCCCCTGGGCATCGCATGGACCTCTCAACGGCCTTAGAGTACGTCCAGAACTGCCTACGAGGCTATAGGCTGCCCGAACCGACCCGCCAGGCCCACAATGCCGCTGCCGTCAGGGAGGGCTAATCCTCAAAGGCCAGTCTGTTCTTTTCGATGTATGCCTCGTATTCAGGGGGCACATCGCTGTCCGGGTAGATAGCCCCTACCGGGCATTCCGGCTCACAGGCCCCGCAGTCAATACATTCGTCGGGGTTGATGAAGAGTTGCAGGGCGTTCTTGTAGCCCGGCTCGTCTTTCATGGGGTGTATGCAGTCCATAGGGCACACCTCCACGCAGGCGGCATCCTTGACGTTGATGCACGGTTCGGTGATTACGTAAGCCACAGGTTTTCTCCTTTAGTCGAAGTTGGATTGTATTGCTACAACCAGCTTAAGGCAGGGAGAAAGTGGCGTCTTTGCGCCGGCGCAATTTTGGCGCAATTCGGGGTTGTTGGTCGCGCTAGAGGGTAGGCGGGGGTGTCTCCTCGGCGATAGCCGCCAACAGGTTGGGCCTGCGGACGAGTATAACGGCGCGGGTGGTGCTGATTATGCCCTCGGCTTCCCACCGGTTGAGGAGGCGGCTGGCGGTGAACAGGGTGGTGCCGGTCATCTCTGCGATGTCCTGGCGCGACATGGCGAGGTCTATCTGAGTGCCTCCGGGCGCTTCTCGACCAATCTGGTGCATCAGTCGCAGCAGGGCGTGGGCCACTCGGCGTTCGACCCTTTGGGTGGCAAGCTCGCGATAGCGGTCCTGGAACTCGGACACCCTGCCCGCCAGGAACCGAATAGCGTTGAGGGCAAGGCGGGGGTACTGCTCCATCAGCGCGTTGATACCCTCGCTACTCCAACCCAGCGCCTTGCAGGGCGTAACAGCCTGGCCGGTAGCCGGGTGGTAGGCATCACCCAGGGCCGCCACCGCCCCGAACATCTCGCCGGGGCCGCTTACTCTAAGGAGCACCGAGTGCCCCTCCGGCGTCACCTGGGTAAACTTAACACGCCCCTCGATGAGCACATACAGCACGGTAGCGGGGTCGCCTTGATGGAAGAAGAAGTTGCCCGCCTGCACTGATCGCAGCGAAGCCTCCTGTGCGATGGCTGCCCTCACCTGTGCCGTTAGCCCCTGGAAAAGCTCCACACCCCGTAGATGCCTGGCATACACCTCATCTCTTGCGTTGTTTTTCATTCTACAAACACCGAGTGGAACAACACAAAAACACGAGCCTCCCGATCTCAGGGAGACTCATGCTGCGGTAAGATGCCGCCAAGGCTAGTTGTTTGGAACTTGATTGTGGCGGAACACAAATCGTAAGAGCACTCCGGCTGCAACAGCCAGCACAGCAAGAGTAGCTGCCGGCAGGTTCGCCTGTTCACTCTCGCTTGAGACGCTGCCTCCGGTGTGGGGCATACCAGGACTGTAATTTGTATGTAGTACAAGGGCATTCTGAGGGCTGGGCATCGGGGCATATCCAATCGCCCACACATCACTCGCCGGTGGCGGTGCCGCCGCTACCCCATAAAGGTAGTTGGCGTTGTGGCTGGGATTGGGGCTTGGCACAACATTCCACTGCCTACCGTCCCAATGCACTGTGAGTGACTTGGGGAAGATATTGTCGTAGATAGTGCCGACTACCCACACGTCATTCGTTGAACGCGCCGCCACGCCTCTAAGTTGGGTTCGCAACTTTGAGATGGGACTTTGGACTATCCTCCACTGCATTCCGTTCCAATGCATTATCAGAGATGACCCCGGGCTGTTTGGACCATGTGACACATCTGTGGTGAGGTTCCCAACGGCCCACACGTCCTCCCGCGAAATGGCTGTGATCGCTGTAAGATAGCTGTGATTGGGTAGTTCAGGAGTTGTGATAGTATTCCATCGGACGCCATCCCAATGTAAGGTCAGCGCTTGGTACCGGCCGTCGTTCTTACGGTAGGTTCCTGCTGCCCACACATCATTCGATGACACTGCCGCTACGGCGGTTAGGTAATTGAATCCCGTGCTGGTTGGCCCGTTGTCACCTGAACTGGGGTTGGGGCTTGGCACTATACTCCACTGCTTACCGTTCCAGTGCTCTATGTGCGTCGATTCCTTGCCGCTTGGCTTCTGAGAAGAACCTACCGCCCACGCATCATCCTGCGAAATCGCTACAACTGCATGAAACTCGCCGTATTCAGTCAGGGCTGAATTAGGGACTTCTTTCCAGTTACTGCCGTCCCAATGGTAGGTGCTAAAGCCGCCAACGGCCCACACATCGTTTGATGAGCCGGCGCTCACCGCCTCTAGGTTTGTTGTGTATGTGCCGAGGCAGGGTTCGATGCTCCACTGCTTGCCGTCCCAATGTAGTGTTAGAGTATGGGATTGGTTGGTACCGGCGTTGTCATAAGCAAAGCCTACTATCCAGATGTCATTTGGCGCGATTGCAGCTACAGCGTTGAGAGAATATAAGAGAGTATCGGCATGAGGATTAGGAAGGAGAACTGTATCCCAGGAGGTTTGAGTGGACAGTCGGGATTGAAGATCGGTAAGTAATGGCGCCTGGTGGAGCGGTTGAAAAAACGGGTTCGCCGAGCAGGCAGGAGTTTGGGAAGCCTCCCCAGGGGAAGGCCCGACAAGGAAGAGTGCAAGAACGATCCCGCCTATCGCAGCCAAACAGAGGCTCGTACGTCGGGACAGTAGAAACATGAGAACTGAAACAGAGTGGGTACTCATTGTTCATAAGAGAAGCATGAGCCATCCACATGTTGGAATGGCTCATGCTTGTGTTGTTCTTATAGCTTACATCTTGAGGCGAGGGTCGAGCGCGTCGCGCAGGGCGTCGCCGATAAAGTTGATGGAGAGCACCGTCAGCAGGATCAGCAAGCCTGGAAAGAGGATCAGGTAGCCGCGTATCTCCTTGGTCGGGTTGATGTCGGTGATGAAGGAGCTATACTCCTGTGCGCCCTGCAACAGGCTGCCCCAGGAAGTCGCAGGGTCCTGGATGCCAAGCCCTAGGAACGACAGGAATGACTCGGCGATGATGAAGCCGCCCACCGCCAGCGTAGCCGCTACGATGATAGGGGCCATAGAGTTGGGCATCAAGTGGCGCAATATGAGCCGCCTATCGGTGGCTCCAAGCGCCCTGCTCGCCTCTATAAAGTCTAACGACCGCAAGGAGAGTATGGAGCCGCGCACCAGACGGCTCAAGGTGAGCCAGCCGATGAAGGACAGCACCAGCACAAGCGTGGCGACCGTGCCCAAGCTGCCGAATATCTTCGACATAATACCCGAATCGTTGAGCATCTTGGAGGTGATCAACAGGATGGGAATGTCGGGCAGAGAGAGAAGCAGATCCACCAAGCGCATCAGTAGGGTGTCCACCCAGCCGCCATAGAAGCCGGCCAGCGCGCCTATGATGGAGCCGATTATGACGATCACGAAGGTGGTGAGCAGTCCCACTACCAGAGAGATACGCCCTCCATAGAACAGCCGGGCCATGTTGTCGCGTCCCACAGCGTCGGTGCCCAGTATATGCATGGGCGCGCCGGTGGGCGGAGACCAGAACATCGGCTTGAACACAGTTTCGGAGTCGGCGGTGGGCATGAGGGCCAGAATATCAACCTCGTTGTACTTGTAGGACAGTAGCTCCGGTATGATAATCACTGACAATATCAGCAGGGTTAGAGTAACCAGGCCGATAAGCCCCAGCCTGTGCTTGCGGAAGCGCCGCCAAGTCATCGCCAATTGACTTGTTTCGGCCGGCGCTAATCTTTCTTCAACTTTGACTGCTGTAGCCATCTTCTTTCCTCCTAGTTATCCTGGTCGTGTTGAGGGTCCGCATGTTAGTCGGCTAGCTGTAGCGTATCCTGGGGTCGGCTACGGCGTACAGCACATCGGCCACTATGTTGAAAAAGATGATGAGGGTGGTGCTGATCAAGAGGAATGCCATCACCAGCGTCAGGTCAACCTGGAACACCGCATCTACCAGCAGCTTGCCCATGCCCGCATAGCCGAACACCGTTTCAGTGGCGATGGCTCCTGAGATAAGGAAGGGCAGGCCCAGGGTAACAATAGTGATCACTGGGATCAAGGCGTTTCGCAGGGCGTGCTTGAGGATAACTACCCTCTGCGAAAGACCTTTGGCCCATGCGGTACGCACGTAATCTTGCCGCAACACTTCGAGCATTGAGGAGCGTATGTACCTGGAATAGCCGGCTATGGACAGGAACGACAGCACCGTCACAGGCAGGATGAGGTGGTAGATACGATTTATCAGGTCGCCCTGGCGGTCGAGGTCCCATGCACCGCCCGGCGGCAGGTAGGGCATCCAGGTAAGGCCGTTGAGGTTTACTACTTTGGGTATTACCGCCATAAAGATGATGAGCATCAGGCCCAGCCAGAAGCTAGGCATCGAAAGGCCGATGAACGAGAAAGTGGTAACGGTGTAGTCGAGGCGAGAATACTGCCTGATGGCCGAGATGATCCCGATGGGGAAGGCAACAAGCAGAGACAAGATCAAGGCGGAGAGGGTTAGGGCGAGGGTGTTGCCCATCCGGTCGCCCATCATGTCCATAACCTTCAGGCCTCTGGCGATAACCAGTGAGCGGCCAAAATTGCCCGTGAGCACACCGGAACCTTTTATGTTCAAGCTGCCTACGTTGAAATCGACCCCCTTCTGTATCACATTGTCAAACTCGTCCAGCTCTGTGGTATCCGTAGGGTCGAACAGCCAGCGAAGATAGTTGATGGGGTAGGGCGAATCGAGCTTGTAGTTCTTTAGGATCTGGTCTAAGTACCCTTGATTCACGGGCTTTGAACTATTGCTGAGGGCTATCATCTCCGCTACCTGATCTCGTGGTCCGCCGGGGGTGAGAGTGAGGATGGTGTAGATGACGAATGTGGCGAGCACCAACACGATAAAGCCCTGTAGGAATCGCCTGATGATATAAACTGCCATTAGCTTCCCTCCTAAATTGGGGTGTGCGCCGAGCGCTCTCTCGTCGGAGGGGTGCGCTTGTTTGTGTCGTGTACGTAAGTAACCAGACTCTACCAGAAAGAGGTCACTTTCGTCAATCCCAACACAGCCGTCCACCGCATCCTGCTATTTGCTCAGCCCTGTTATTACTATTACACAATATGGATACAATATCGGTTCAATTATGAAGGGAAGACTTTAGGTAAGTGTTCAGGAAGGGGTAGATCACTGGTCCGTCATGCAGGTAGGGGGCCTGCTCTATGTTTATTTCCTGATCTTTGGCAGGTTGTAATTAAACACGAAGGCGCGCAGGTTTTTGAGGCTTTCCTTACCTGCAAACCGCGTCTTCCTTCACAGGCTGGGCATTGATGATTACCCACATCTCTAGCTATGGATGCCATTTTGTTGAGGAATGAAGTATTACTACACAGTGCCATTCTGAGTAATCATGACCCTCATGCCACCACCGCCGATGAAAATGTGCGCGTCCGTAGGGGCACGGCGCGCCGTGCTCCTACTCTATTTTCAGTGGAGCATGATAATTAGGGGCAGAGTACCTTCCTTGCACTGCAAGGTACGACACTTTTCAGTCCTACTGTCATACAGGTGCACTGATTCCTCACTACGTGAGGCATACAAGGGGTAGTATGGGGGTGCTTGCCCGCTATGGCAGCGTAGCATAGCTTGATTAGTTGGAGTCAATGGCCATGGACCTGCCATCCTTACTGAGGCAGGAGCTTGCTGGGGTCGTACTTTGTTTCGCTTTCCGGCTCAACGGTTGTAGGGGTCGCCGCGTCAGGCTTGGGTACGGGCTTACTTGCCGTGTAGGGGTCGTATATCTCCTGGTAGTACAAGCTGCCCTGATAGGCCGCCTGCTTGGAGTGCATTATCTTCTGTACTTGCTCGCTTGTCGAGAGGGTGGAGGAGGGAACAGCCGTGAGGGTGCTGCTTTTCTCTCTCTGGTTGTCCCTGAGTAATTGAGAGGCATCGGGGCCGAGGCCGATAGCCAGCGCCACGGCAATAGCAATACCGCCGGGCGCCAACCTGGTAATGGTTCGTCCGTTGGCTGCTCTATAAAACGCAGAGGCCAGTTGTGCAGCCAAGTGTGGGCGTTGTAGTTTTGGCTGCCGTTGCGACTGCAAGGCGGCCTCGACAGCACGTAGCACGCGGCTGAACACACCCACAGGGGGTTGCAGCTTACCATACTCCTCTTGCATAAAGAGGCGCACGCTTCGGTCGAGCAGAGCATCCTGATAGCTTCTATCATTGAGCAATGCAGGGTCAACACTTTCTGCCGGAGAGTAGGCCGCGACGTCGCCGGTCTTATGGCTGTCTTGCCGTTCGCGCCACTGTTTGGTTATACGAGAAAGGGAGAACATCAAATCACAGGTATCCAATTTACACATTAGGGTTATAGGTGTCGTTATCAGAGAAAGAGGCGGCCCTCACCCACTTGCGTGAGGTCGGGCCGCTCCATGATTGCCTTACAAAGCTATGCTCTGTAGGTCAGCCATTATTTGAAGTACCACTGCTGGAGGTTCCACCACTGGGAAATCGAGCTGTTGGTAACTTTGCGATTCTGAAGGCTCTGCTTGTAGATTTCGATGTTGGCGCGCTGCACCAGAGGTATAACAGCGATGTCCTGCATCATCTCTACCTGAGCGATAGCCGCTGCCTCGGCAGTTTCCTGCCTGCCGATAACGGCGTTGAAGGTGCGGTTGGCCTCAGTAACCTTCGCATTCTTGTACTGCTGGACGTTCTGCTTGCCCGTATCACTGGGGGTCCACAGTTCGTCGGTCGAGTACGGGTCGAAGCCGCTGTCTGTGGTTTGCACATAGGCGAACTCAGCAAGCTTGGTCTTGCCTGTAGCCCTGGGGCCGGTAGGGCTGAAGAAGCCCTGCGGGTAGTTGGTGACCATAGCGTCAATACCAACGGTCTTCAGGTCGTTCTGTACCAGAGCCTGGATTGACTGGCGGGTTGTGTTCTTGGTGGTGGCATACTCAAAGGACAGCTTGACGCCGTTCTTTGCGCGAATACCATCGCTACCCTTTACCCAACCTGCATCGTCGAGCAGTTTGTTGGCCTTGGCGGGGTCGTAGTTGTAGATCGGCAACTTGTACTTCTGGGCCAACTCGGGGAAGTTCTTAGCGAAGTCCGGGTTGTCCAGCGAGAAGTAGATAGAGGGGGGAACCGGGCTGTTCATAACAGCGGCGGCGCCCTTGAACACTACGTCGGCGATCTGCTTGCGGTTGATGGCTGTGATCATAGCCTCACGCACTGCATGGTCCTGGAAAGGAGCATAACCGAAGTATGGCTCCAGGTGCTCCCAGGCGGAAGCGGGCTGGCTGTCTATGACGCCGTTGGCTGCCTTGATCTGCGGAGACTGCTCCGGCGGTACCACTGTGCCGTCGCCGGCGATTGCATCCAGGTTGCCGGTCACGAACTGAGCGACGTTCTGGTTGATGTCGGTGAAGTACTTAGATACTATGCGCTTGATCAACGGCGGAGCGGTCAGGTTGTAGTTCTCGTTCGCCACGAGGGTTACTGTGTCGTTCTCCTTGAACTCAGCCACCTTGTAGGGGCCATAGCCCATAGGATTGCGAGCGTAGCTGCTCTCCTGTACCTTCTCGGGCGGGATCTTGCCGAGCACCTGCTCAGGAAGGATAGTGCCGACGAGGAAGTAGACCTTGTCAAGGACCGGCTGCTTGTTGTTAATGTAGAGGCTCAAGAAAGCAAAGTCTTCCTTGTCGGTCTTCGGATCGTTGAACTTGGCCTGGGCCTGGTTCAACGACATCCAGTTGTACACGATGGTGTACTTGTCGGGGTTGTCCACGTTGAACAGTTTCTTCAGCTGCTGGGTGCTGACCACGTTAGGGTCGGCGAGCAGGAAGTTGTAGGCGAAGATGGCGTCTTTGGAGGTGATCTCCTTGCCGTCGGCCCACTTGATGCCTGGGCGCAGCTTGTACTTGGTCACCAGGTGGCGGTCGTTGCCGGTTCCCACGTAGAAGGAGCCGCCGTTCTCAAGTGTCGGTACGTACCAGGCTGCGGTCGGGAAGTAGTTCTCTTTCTCGTCGCCGTGTACCAGGCCCTCACCCAGGGTAATGGGATCGGTAAAGCGCTGGGCAACAACGGTGCCTTCCTCGAAGTCTACGAGGCTGGTAGGGAACTGCTGTGTACCGGAAATCAGGGTGTCCTTCGAGCTTTTCACGTCCTTAGGCGGGGCGAAAGGAAGCTGGTCAGCCGGGACGGGGGTGGTCTTGTACTGCTGCACACCCAGGAGGCCAAGCTCTACGTTGTAGGGGGCCTGTTTCTCAGGGTGAAGCTCGAAGCGGTTGCGCTCGAAGTACTGCACGTCATAGGTTTTGCCGTCGGTGGCGGATACTTCCTTGAACTGCTCGGAGATCGGGAAGCCGAACTGTTGTAGGCCACCGAACTTGTTCCAGGTGTTCAAGATTTCGCCGGAGATGGAGTGCTTGGTCTCAGGGAACCACACTTTGTCCTTGCCGTTGGCATCGCCGGGCTTGTCAATGCCGACGAACGGCTGGTCCGACGCGTTGCGGGCCTTGCCGGTGGCGGGGTCAATCGAGCGGCGGCCTTCGGTCAGCAAGTTGCCGAGCAAACCGAGCAGCACATCATAGGGCGCTTTGTTCTCAGTGTGAAGTTCGTAGCGCGCACGCTCGAACCATTGTGTCTCATATGTTTTGCCGTCTACCACGGAGATTTCCGGGCGGCGGTTGGTGATGGGCAGACCGTTCACGAAGACGCTGTTTTGCTCGCTACCCTGGGAGCTCCATACTTCCAGGAAGCGGCCATCAACTTTGAAGTTGTTGATGGTGCGGGAGTTACCCTGAGCAGCCACGCTACTTACGCCTGCCGCCGGTAGGATCGACACAACCATAGCGCCTGCTAGTCCTGCATAGAGCGCTGCTTTGCCGATTCCACGTTTTGCGTTATTCATTCTCTCCTCCTATTTGGTCAATTGCCAAATGGTGTGTTTGTGGGCTTTGCACCCAACAAGGAAATTTGCTTGCTTGCCGCCGTAAAGGGCAGATGCGGTAAGCGCCGGACCGTATACAGAACTTGATTGCCTGTCTACATAGTCCGTTTTTGTTCGCCCACACAGCGAATATTCGGCACACGGCTTACCCTTCTTCGCCTGTGCCTGTGGGCCTGCCACCACCCCCCTTCTAAAGGTTGAAAACCGTTTATGTCGTAATTATCCGGTGCTAAAGATGCTCGATATTGACCGCTCTTTTAGGCGGGCCTTTACCGGCATACTAGCATCCATTGTACCACAAATGTCTGCCGGCAGGCAAGTCACAGCCGCTTGTGCAACTTTCGTTGCGTTGGGCCGCGCTTTTTCCACCCTTGCTTATATACACAACAAAACTGCCCAAACGGTTCATTTTTCGGTAAAATTGGGGGTCTGAGGCCGTTTTGCGAGCGCCGGCTACTGGTGATTACCCATGTCTCAAGCTACCCTGAGCTGCCGTACTGGGGACTGAGGGCTGCTATAATTTGTATGCCTCACGCAGTGAGGAATCAGCCGGTGGAGCATGGTAGTTAGCGGCACAGTACCTTCTTTTCCAGCAGTGCAAGGCACGGCACTTTTCATCCCAACTGTCATGCCGACGTACCGAGTTCCTCCCTACGTTCGGAATGACAAAGCATAGTAGCCCTTGTATTCCCAACATGGCAGCCCGGCGTGCGGCACGGCGGGAGATGTGGGTAATCACTGGCCGGCTGTGGGAGAAACGAAACGGCTCGGCTTGGCGCCGCCCTCCGCTCCCTCCTGTGTTTTCCACATCCGCGCTCCGTATCCGCTCGCTGTGATACAATCGCATGCGTACAGTATGGAGGGGAAACTTGGCTACACCGGATCCGCGCGGCAATAGCAGGGCCGCTTTCCGACCCCTGGGGGCCATGCCGGGGGCTGTTTCAGAACGCTCCGAGCGATATAAGGGCCGTTCGCTACGCCGCCCGGCGGAGCCTCCCCATGCTCCGGCCGGCGGTACTTACCCCCGGCTCGCAGGTTCGCCTGTCGCGGGAACCCCGCCGCGCGTGGGAGGACATGTAGCTTTGCTGCCCTGGTCGGCGCGGCTGTCTCTGGCGGTGGGCATGGCGCTGATAGTGTGCCTGGGCCTACGGCTGCCGGGGCTTTTCGTGCCTCCGGTAGATGCCCCCACAGGCGTGCAAGCCACCCATGCGGCCTTTGCGAGGGTTCTGGCCGGCCGGACGGCAGGCGCGCCGGCGGCTCCTCAGTCGCCCTTGTTGACGCAGCCCTGGGTGGGGCCGGCTCCCGCTAACCCTACTGCGGGTTTGCCTCTGTTCGACTGGCTGGCGGCCAATCTCATACGACTGCCCGGCGCGGGCGACTGGGTGGGCAGGTTGCTCGCCGTCCTGTGCAGCGCCCTGGCCGGGCTTGCCCTCTGTGTGGTGGTACGCCGCTCGGCGGGAGCGCTTGCCGGGGTGTATGCGATGCTGTTCTTCGCCGTCTCTCCGTTGAGCGTCGAGTTGGGCCGGCAGTTTTCTCCATCGTCGCTGCTGCTTGCGGCGCAGGCGTTTGCCGTGCTTACGCTGCTACGTTGGCACTCTTCACTTCGGTCGGGTGGTGGGGGCCTCAGAGCTTCCCTGCCGGCTCTGGCGTGCGGGGCGTTGGCGGGGTTGCTGGACGCCGGGAGCCTTTTCCTCCTGTTGCCGGCCGCGTACCTTATCCTCTCACCGGGCAGCCCTGCCCCCGGCGCTCGCGGCTCTCGCCCCGCCGCACAGGGTGGGCGCTCAGTGTGGGGCGACTCTCCCCACAAGGGTAAGTTCCTCGCCTATGCCGCTTGCACACTGGGGGCTTCTCTAGGGTGGTGGCTCTACTCGTCGCGGGCCGAGGGGCTTTTGCTTGGGCCGACGGACGGCGGGGGCGGCATCGGAGGGGTGGCGGCAAGTTTGCTGACTGGGGGCACTTACGTGCAGATAGTGGGCTTGACCATCGGCAAGGCGCTCACGGCGCTGGGCCTTTTGCTGATGGGAGCGGGGTTGCTGCATGGCGCCAGGCATCAGGCTCGCTCTTTGTTTGGGGTGTGGCTGGCGGCGGGGTTGCTGCACATACTGTTGGACGCCGGCAGGTTGGGCGGCCATAGCGATGCCTTGTTGCCGTTGTTGCTGCCGGCGTGCGCGCTGGTGGGGATCGGGGCTTCCTGGGCAGGCTCGTTGCCCGCACGCATCTGGCTGGCGATGACCGAACCGGGACACGAGCCTGCCGGCCTGTACACGGTGTCGCCCCCTACAGCCTGGCTGCTCGACTTGCCGGAGATACGAGCCGATGAAGTGCATACCGGCAGGCCCCAGGCGCGCCCCGCCCTCAAGCGGAGTGTCGCAGCCCGCTCTCGTGACGCCGGCGAGCGGGCCAGGCAGGTGTCTCTCGTGGGTCTGGGCCACGTGGTGGTGCTGGGCGCGGTCTTTTTGGTGACCCTGTCCGGTTGGCAAACTGCTTATGCTGCCTCGCAACCCACTTCCGGCTCGATAGAGTTGGCCCAGGCCGGGGCGGAAACGGCTGCTCTTACCGACCCTACGGCTCCGCTCATCATCGTGGGGGGCGGCGCGCCTGAGCTTTTCTACGCCGGCGGGCGCACCGGCTGGGCGCTTACAGAGGACAACTTCAGTATGCTTCAGGTGCAGACCCTTCAACAGCAGGGGGCGGCGTACTTATTGAGCGCCGACCAGGAGTGGCTGGGCCGGCAACCCGACTATATGGGTTTGCTCGCCAACTACAGCGTCAAGAAGCTGGGTCGCAATTACATCCTGTTCGACCTGAACACCAAACCTACCGCCGCCGACCGTCTATACTTTCTGGAAAGCGGGCACACCCTGGGCGGGGCGTTCAGGCGCTACTGGGAAACCAACGGCGGAGTGGCAAAGTTGGGCTATCCTCTTTCGGAAGAACTGTTGGAGGCCAACCCCCTGGATGGGCAGGCGTACACGGTGCAGTATTTCGAGCGTGCGGCACTGGAGTTGCACCCTGAAAGCGAGAACAAAAAAGACCTGGTAATGCGGGCTGCTGTGGGCCTGTGGGTGACTCAGGGCCGAGATTTCGCCCGTGTCGCACCTTTCAAAACGACGAAAGACCGTGCCTACTTCAAAGAAACAGGCCACAGCGTCAAAGAGGCGTTCTTGCGATACTGGCAGCAGCAGGGCGGCCTGGCGGCCTTCGGTTATCCCATCTCCGAGGAGTTGCCGGAGATCAGTGGGGCTGACGGCAAGGTGTACACGGTGCAGTACTTCGAGAGGGCGCGCTTTGAGTGGCACCCCTCGGCTGCGGGCACGCCCGACGAAGTGCAGCTAGGCTTGATCGGCAAGCAAGCGCTTGAGATGAGGCGCTAGCGTGCCCACAAACTTGAGACCCTCGCAGTTCATCTCCGAGGTAAGCCGGCAGGGTGCAACCGCTCTGCACGCTGCGGGTTTTCCTTTCAACAAGCAGGCCCGCAGCCGTCTGGTGAAGTTCTGGGAGGGCGAGGAGGCTGCGGACCACTACGAAGTGTGGCTGCACGAGCGCACCTCACAACTGGAGCTTGGCCTGCACCTGGAGTCGGACGCAGTTCGTAACGCCGCACTATATCGCGGGTTCGACCGGTGTTTGTTGGACATACAGCTTGCCCTGGGCGGTCGCATGTGGCTTGAGGAGTGGGATCACGGCTGGGTGCGGCTGTACGAAACGGAACCGCTCTGGCCGCTCGATACGGCGCGAGCAGAGGCGGTTACGGCACGGCTGGTGGAGATAGTGACGGTTGTGCAGCCGGTATATCGTGCGCTGTTGGAGGCAGCCGCTTAGTGAGGTGCGTTTAGTTCGGTGCCGAGTGCGCCCAGCGCCACCAGTTCTTGGGCCTTGCCCAATTCAGGCCCGGCGGGTAGCTCAGGGTGAAGCTCCATCCTGGCTCGCTGGAACCACTGCGTGAGATAGGTTTTGCCGTCGGGGTTCAACATGGGCGCGGCTGGGGAGATGGGCAGGCCGAAGATGCGCTCGCCGCCGTTGTTGAGCCAGTAATCGTAGAACTTGCCGGTGATCGCCTGGCCGGTTTCTTTGTAGAACTTGCCTGTGCCGGGGTCGGGGGCGGGAGGCCAACTGAGGCCAAGCTGCGCGGCACGTTCCTGCCCCAACAGACTCGGCACAACATCGGGAACCTCTCCACCTTCCCCGCCAAGCTCCGGGTGCCATTCGAAGCGCGCCCGCTCAAACTGCTGCACGCGCAGGCCGCCAACCGTTTGCTCCGGGCCGATAGGGTAGCCGAACGCCTGCAAGCCGCCGTACACCTGCCAAAACTTGAGAAAGTCATGCCCGACCGTCTGCCTGGTTTCGGGGAAATAGAGAGTAGGGGAGGCGGACTGCGAGTTGAAGTAGTTGTACACACGCCCCACAAGCAGAGGCATGTTGTCCCAGGCGGTCTGGTAAGACGTCAGGTTGCTCGCCATCACCACAATGATGAAAGGGCCGTGGGGGCCGTAGACGATTGCCGCGTCGTGCAGCAGCCCGTCCAGCGCGCCGGTCTTGTGGGCGATGCGCGCCCCATCGGGCAGGCCGGGGGGCAGCAGGTCGTTGATCTGCTGGTCGAGCATCAAGTCTACTATCTGTTTGCTTGTCCCGGCATCCACCATGCGGCTGGTGGCTATAAGCTCCAGTTCCCGCAGCATGTCGAGTGGGGTGGTAAGATTGTCACCCACACCGCTCCAATCGAGGAGGGAGCTTTGCAGGCCGTTTCGCTGCATGAAACTGTTGATGTTGTCCGGCCCCAGGATACGCACCAACATGTGGGCGGAGGTGTTGTCGCTGACTGTTACCATCAAGTAGGCGGCGCGCCGCAGCGTCACCGAGTCGCCGGCGTTCAGGTGAACATCGCCGTTTACTTCGTCGTAGTAAGCGTCATCGGCGGTTACGGTGTTGTAGCCGTCCAGGTCCAGGTCGCCTGCTTGGGCCTGCCTGAAGAGTTCGTCAAGCACCCACAGTTTGTACAGCGACGCGGAAACCTGTTGGGTGTCGCCGTTGAACGCGGCGAACTGCCCGGTGTCGAGCTTCTTGACCGCAACCCCCCAGTTACCGCCCAGGTTGCCGACCGTATCCTCAATGATCGATTGCAGTTGGCTGTCGGGGGCATTGGGAGCGCTGCTGTACAGCATCGGCACAGGCGAGGCAGCCTGCGCCTCGGACGGTGCGCCTATCGTGCCGTGCGGCAGGACGGCTCCACTCAGCAGCGCGCAAACAATGAGAAAGAGCCGCAGGTTGCGCGCTACAGTCTTGGGGAAAGAGGCAATTTTAGCTGCTCTTTTCATAGCTTGATTATAGCACATCCGGCCCGGATGAGCAGACCAAAATGTAAGCGGTCAGACTTGGGGTATGAGCGTAGCGGGGGCGAAATGGCCTCTCGGCCTATCAAGACCCACCCCCAAACCCCATCCCGCGTGCGGGATGGGGCTTTTAGATATAGAGCAGGCAGGGGACACCCCTGTAACCCCGTCAGGGGATTCTCCCCTGCACCCCCGCTACGCTCATACCCCAACCCTGAACACTTACAATAGTTGCAATCGGCGAAGCAGGCTTCCCTCTGCCGGCGCTCAGGCAGGTACTCTGCCGGCGTTGCGCGAACGGCGACGGCCTGACGAATGGGACCTACGCTCCTGGTTCAGCTGTGCGCCTCTGCGCGACTCGGCTTGCCGGTCAGCCGACTGCCCGTTTCTTTCGGTAGGCGAGCCTGCCCGCGAGCGCGAGTTGGTATTGGTAGAGGGTTGTGTTCGTAGTGCCTCTGGTGCGGGTCGTGAGCGGCGCTGCGGCTCGCGCGGTGCCCGAATGAACTCGGTGTTGCGCGAGGGGGCAGGCTGCCCGTACTCAAAGAGAGGCACGGTGCGGCGCTCAATCTTGGTTCCAAGCACGCGCTCGATAGACCTCACTATGTCGGCATCGTCGTCGGTGACTAGGGAAAGGGCATCGCCCGTTTTGGCGGCGCGTCCCGTGCGCCCGATGCGGTGAGTGTATGCGTCTGCCGTATCGGGGATGTCATAGTTGATGACATGCGAGATTTGCGTCACGTCAATGCCGCGCGCGGCGATGTCGGTTGCCACCATGATCTGGTACTTGCCGTCGCGGAAACCTTCGAGGGCCGCTTGCCGGCGGTTCTGCGATAGATTGCCCTGCAACGAGGTAACGCTGTAGCCCGCCTTGTCCAGCTGCTCGGCCAGCCTCTTGGCTCGGTGTTTGGTGCGCGTAAAGACCAGCACCGACTCTGTGTCGGTACGGTACAACAGTTCCATCAGTAGCGCAGTCTTGAGGTGCGTTGCCACCGGGTAGAGGGCGTGCGAAACTGTGTCCACCGGCTTGCTCTGGCCGACCTGTACGGTAACAGGGTCGTGCAAGATGTCCTGGGCCAGGCGGCGGATGTCCGGGGGCATGGTAGCCGAGAAGAGCAACGTTTGCCGCTCGGTGGGCAAATGACGCAGGATCCTTCGCACGTCCGGCAGGAAGCCCATGTCGAACATGCGGTCGGCCTCGTCCAGCACGAGCACTTCTACGCCGGACAAAACGATGGAGCTTTCGGAGATATGGTCGAGCAAGCGTCCGGGGCAGGCCACCACAATATCAACACCCCGGCGAAGTTTCGCCACCTGCATATGGGAGCTTACCCCTCCATAGATGGTGACGCTACGCAGTCCGGTTTGCTTGCCGAGCGCGCCAATTACCTCGTGGATCTGCTCGGCCAGCTCTCGTGTGGGAGCCAGGATGAGGGCGCGCACCCTGTCGCGGGGGCCGTTCAGCAAGCGTTGCAAAATCGGCAGCACAAAGGCGGCGGTCTTGCCGGTGCCGGTCTGCGCCAGGCCCATCGCGTCGCGGCCCTGTAGGATCGGCGGTATAGCTTGAAGTTGTATAGGGGTGGGCACTGTATAGCCGAGCGCCTGCACACCCGCCTCGATGCGCGGATCGAGTTCGAATTGTTTGAATGTCGAAGTCACTTTTTGTTCCTTTAATCCTTTACTTGTAGAGTATACGCCGGGGCCTTGCCCGGCACCAAAAAAGAGCCTGCGGATAACCGGGCTCAAATTGCATCAATTTAGTATTCGGCCTGTTTGTATTATCGCCAACAGTAGTATAGCCGCTTGGCCTGCTAAAGTCAAGCTCGTCCACACGGAAAGACGCTAAACGCGATGCTGAACGCAAAGACGCAAAGAGTTTTTAATCTGAACGCTGCCGGTCCGTCCAGAACATGACAAGGAACAGACGATGTGGTATAATTGGCCCGTGCAGACGCGCCAACCCTGGGCGCAAGTCGGCACAACGCCGGGGCCTGTGGCGCAGCGGTAGCGCAGGCGACTCATAATCGCTTGGTCGTAGGTTCGAATCCTACCGGGCCCACCCTTCTCTCTTCTGGTCCGTGTCTGCTATGTGACCTTCTCGTTTCTAGTAGATGCATTGTTCCCTCTACTGCCGCGCTTCTATGCAACCACAGCTATAGTTTGCTGCAAAATAGTCCTCCCCTGTTCTCCAAGATGTGATAGGAGTAGTAAGATAGTGGAACTCACACTCAATCAGGTCTTAGCGTTAGGGACCGTCGACAAAAAAGCTAGCCACTGATCATGGCATACTCCAGTCAGCAGATGCTGGAGGTATGCTGATGGAACTAACCGACTCGCTCAAGA
>JBBSIX010000022.1:0-19021 GCA_038231875.1 Chloroflexia bacterium
AAACTACCCTGGGCCGCCTGTTACTGCGCCTATACGACCCGGCACACGGCTCGGTCAGCCTGGGGGGCGTGGACATACGCCAGGCCCGCCTTGAGGAGTTGAGGCACTCGGTGGGCATTGTCACCCAGGATGTGCAGTTGTTCAACGCCACCGTGCGCGATAACCTGACTATGTTCGACCGGGCGATACCGGATGCGCGCATCACTCAGGTGGTAGAGGAGTTGGGGCTGAACGCCTGGTACAGCGCCTTGCCGGAGGGATTGGATACGGTGCTTGGCCCGGAGGGCGGCGGGCTGTCGGCGGGGGAGGCGCAACTGCTGGCCTTTACGCGGGTCTTCTTGCGCGACCCCGGCCTGGTGATCCTGGACGAAGCCTCCTCGCGCCTCGATCCCGCCACCGAGCGGCTCATCGAGCGGGCCGTCGAAAGGCTGCTGCGTGGGCGCACCGGCATTATTATCGCCCACAGGCTGGCGACGGTGGGCCGCGCCGATGAGATACTGGTGCTTGAAAACGGGCGGGTAGCCGAGCACGGCCCGCGCCGGCAACTGACTGCCGATCCGCATTCGCGCTTCAGCCAACTGTTGAGGATGGGGCTTGAGGAGGCCGAAGAAGACCGGAGAGTCGAGGAGGTAGTAGCGTGAGCAGCACTAACAGCACCAACAGCACCAACAGCTTAGGCACAGGCCGCGCCTTGTGGCAGGTGATCCGGTACAGACTGTGGCTGTACATAGTGAACCTGGTGCTGTGGACCCTGGTCTTTTCGCTGCCGATTGCCACAGGGCTAATCGCCCGCGCAGTTTTCGACAGGTTGAGCGATAACAGCCGCGCCGGGCTGAACATAGAGACCTTGCTGGCGCTGATGGTCGTGGCGGGAGCGGTGCAGATAGTAGGGATAATAGGGGGCATAACCCAGGCGGCCAACTTCTGGCAGTCCGGCATGGCCCTCCTCCGCAAGAATCTTATGCAGTGGATTGTGCAGGGGCCGGGTGCGCGGGCGCTCAAAGAAGCCCCAGGCGAGACGGTGAACCGCTTCCGCGACGATGTAGAGGCGGTGATACTGTACACCGACAACTGGATCGACTCTTTTGCGTCGGTAGTAAATGCCTCAATCGCCCTGACCATCATGTTCTCCATCAACGCGACTATCACCCTGTTTGTGCTGCTGCCAATCGCGGTGATAGTGGTGGCGGCCAACCTGCTGACGGGCAAGCTGAAGCACTACAGGCAGCTAAACCGCGCAACCACCGCCCGCGTTACCGGCTTTATAGGCGAGATGTTCGGCGGTGTACAGGCTATCAAGGTAGCTTCCGCAGAGAACTCGGTCATGGGCCACTTCGCTGTGCTCAACGAAGCACGGCGCAAAGCAGCCCTCATGGACAGCATGCTCACACAGCTGATCGACTCGTTCAATGTGAACACGGTCAACATCGGCACGGGCATCATCCTTATCATGGCGGCCCAGGCGATGCGCTCAGGCAGCTTCACGGTCGGGGATTTCGCCCTCTTTGTCACCTACCTGGACAGCGTGACGGCGGTTCCCAGGTGGATAGGCCGGATCATCTCCAAGTTCAAGCAGACAGGCGTGTCGGTGGACCGGATGTCCGATGTGTTGGAGGGAGCCGAGCCGGGCAAGTTGGTGGAGTTCGGCCCTATCTACTTCCATCGCGACGCTCCCGAACCGCCCTACACGCCCAAAACAGAGGAGCACGCCCTACACCGCCTCGAAGTGCGCGGCCTCACCGCCTTGTACCCAGGTTCGGAGCGCGGCATCAAAGGAATAGACCTGAGCCTGGAGCGCGGCTCCTTCACTGTGATAACCGGGCGGATAGGCTCCGGCAAAAGCACCTTCCTCAAGGCGCTGCTGGGGTTGATTCCTTTTGATGGTGGGGAAATACTCTGGAACGGCGAGCAGGTAGCCGACCCCGCGGCCTTCTTCGTGCCGCCTCGTAGCGCCTACACGCCGCAAGTGCCCCGGCTGTTCAGCGAAACTTTGCAGGGCAACATCCTGATGGGCCTGCCCCCCGGTCAGGTGGACTTGCAAGGCGCGCTGTATCGGGCGGTGATGGAGCAGGATGTAGAGAGGATGGAGGGCGGCCTGCAAACCCTGGTGGGGCCAAAGGGCGTGAGGCTGTCGAGCGGTCAGGTGCAGCGTTCGGCGGCGGCCCGCATGTTCGTGCGCGACGCCGAACTGCTGGTGTTCGACGACCTCTCCAGCGCCCTCGATGTAGAGACCGAGCGCAGGCTTTGGAACCGGCTGTTCAGCAAAAGTCAACCCACCTGCCTGGTGGTATCCCACCGCCGGGCGGCCCTGCGCCGCGCCGACAGGGTGATACTGCTCAAGGACGGGGAGGTAGAGGCCGCCGGCACTCTCGACGAACTGCTGCTCATTAGCGAGGAGATGCGTCACCTCTGGGACGACGAGCCTGGGGAGAGCGCGGCGTAAGCAGCCGTCCCCGGCTCTACGGCTTGGGAGGCGCGGGGGAGAGATATGCTGCCTGGGCGAAGGCGCGGTCGGCTTCGGCCTGCATGCCTGCCCCTCGGTATGCGCGCCCCAGGGTGAGCCACACTTCGGGGGTGGCGGGCTGCTGGACGGCGGCCTGTTTCGCAGGGGCGACAGCCTGGCTGTACAGCCCCCGGCGCATCAGGCTTTCGGCCAGGCCACTGTAAGGCGGCGCCCAGGTTGGTTGCAAAGAGGAGGCGGTGCGGAAGGCCAGTTCTGCGTCCTCCGATGCGTGCTCTCGCCCCTGCGCCCCCATGTACGCCAGCCCAAGCTGGTAGTAGGAGGGCGCGTCCCCGCCCGAAACCAGGATGTAGCGCTCAAGCAGGTCTATCGCCTTGTCGTAGTTGCCCAGCCTATACTGCTCGACGCCCGCATCGAACGACGCGCCGTTGGCCGGTCCGGGGGCGATAGGTTTGGTGTACACTTGCTGGTCGTCTTTGGGTAGCTTACCCGATTGGGCGGGCTGCTCGGCAGTGGTGGTCGCGGGTGTAGGCTCGGCAACACCTGCGAGCCAGGGCGTTGTTACAAGCAGGTAGCCGGCATAGGCCAGCGCGCCACCGGCCAACGCCAGCAGCAAAGCAAGCAAGAAGCTGCGGCGCACCCCTGTTCGCACTCGCGCGCCCACTGTGGGCACGATGCGTGGCGCGGCCACGTGCAGCCCCATGCCTGCGCCCTGCTCTGAGGGCAGGTCGTCGTCGGAGAGGGCGTTTGTGGTTGGTGTGCCCCGCACAACGGTCAGCCTGCCGCTATGCAGAGGGCTGGTCGGCAGTTCGGCCTCGTCGTCCAACTCGTAATGTTTGAGGGCCAGATTGCCCCTGTTCTGCGGTTTTACCTGTTTATCTGCTTTGTTCATGCCTGTTCACCTCGTCCCTATTGTACTTGCCTGGGTTAGCTTGCCGGAATTATAGCACTGGCACGGCTCGTGCTCCCCAGTTTCCACAGAGGGGTATAACTTTCACGACCGAGAACTATTGTAGGGGCAGGCACGGGGGTTCTTGGGCAAAGCCCAATTCAGGCCCCTACGGCTTTCCCCTCCACCCTAAATCTGAACGCTTACGGAGACCAATATGCAAAAACCACCAGTTGTCATATACACAGGCAACCTGTGAGGCTCGTGCCACGATGCGAAGGAGTTTCTTTCGCGCATGGGCGTGCCTCACACCGAGCGCAACATCAGCCGCGACCCACAGGCCAAGCAGGAGTTCCTCGATAAGGGATACGAGTTCCTGCCCGTGATCGAGGTCGGCAACACTGTTATCACCGACTACACCGGCGAGCCGTTGCTGATAGAGGCGCTGGCAGCACAGGGGTATCTCTGAGATACGAGGACCGAGCCGGGGAAAGAGAAAAAGAAAGGGGCAGCGTTTCGGCAATTTGAAACGCTGCCCTTTTCCCTATCCCTTTGCCTGCTTTACTTGATCAGGCGCGGGCGGATAAAGGGCAGTTCCCACACCGAGGTGTCCTGTGAAAAGGAGGGGTAGTTCTGGATACGCATCCAGGAGGTAGCGCACTCTCCGTTGGGGCCAAAGAAGGTCGAGTAGCCGGGCGCGCCTTCGTATGGTATATAGAGGAACTCCGGCACCGGGTTACTGCCGCTGGGCCACGCCTCGTTCCAAGAATCATTGGCGCTGGCATAGCCCCAGGTTCTGGCATTGCCGGTTTCGGGGTTCGGTATGTCGCCCCAGCAGTTATTATTGCTCAGAGGCGTACAGCCGGTGCGAGCGCTGACGTTGCACTTCTGCATCTGGTAGTACAACGGGGTAGGGCCTTGGTCCATGTCGAAGTGCTTCACCCCAAGTATCTGCCCGGCGGCGGTCTTGTTTATCTGCGTCAGCACCGGCGGGAAGCTCGTGCCTGTGTCGAGGTTGAGGGGCAGTGAATGTTTCGCGAAAAGCAGCGCCCCGCCGTCGTTCCAGTCTGCGATATTCGAGTCGTTCATCTGGTCGAAGTAGAGTTTGTTGACGTAGCAGCGTTCCTTGCCGGCTGCGCTGAGGGGGGCGGTGCAGTTGTAGCCCGTTTGCGGCGGCCCTACTCTCAGGTCGTAGTTGTTTTCGCTCGAGCCGGCCATACCCTGCACGTATAAGTAGAAGTAGAACCCGCCGCTCCCTTCTCTGGGGAAACAGTCGCCTGTGCTGCCGTTTGCGCCGGGATTGGTGCATGGTGAGCTACCTGTCCCGACCAGCGTCACGTCGAAACCGTTCGGTTGGAACCACTTGAGGTCGGTGCCGTCGGCGCCTATCCCACTAGCTTCGGTGGACGTGTACACAGCAAGCGGGCCGCCGTTTTGGTCCGACAAGGTAGAGGGGTCCTCAAAGGCGCTGGTGATGTAAGGGTTGAAGTGCCACAAGCTATAGCGAGTTACGTCGGCGTTGGCTGTTTGATACTCGTTGGTGCAAAGTGGGTCGTAGGAACATCTATACTCATCCACGCGCCAGAAGGCAGGTCTAGCACCCCTTGTGTTGGAGAACGACTGGACGTAAAGGCCTGTATTCGGCAGTGAAGGTGATATGCCTGCCGCATTTGTGCTGGTGCAGTTAGGCGGTTGCCCAGCGGGGAAGGGTGTCGGCGCCGGATACCTGTTCATGTCACGGTTTGTGTTGTTACAACCGGCAAACATATCGGGCACCGGCGTAGGAGGGACTGCGGTAGGTGTGCCGGGCGGTGGTGGGGGCGGAGGCGCCGGCCAGGTGGGAGGCACATCCGACCTGTTGTAAGAGTCGGGGTCAAATATCTGCACGACCAGGTGGTTGTTTGAGTAACCGGCGGGCACGTCCACACGAAAGAAGTAGCCGTTCGGCAATTCGTTGTGCTCCGGGTTCGGGAAAACAGCGCCGGTACCATTCGGATTGCGGTCGTAGATGGGAGAGTAGGCATCGCCGTTTTGCCGCCTCCCAAGAGGACCCCACACCATGAGGTTCAATTCGTTTACCACCCCTGGAACGCCGTAAGGCTTGGCGTTTATTTCCGCGTAGGAGTTGAGGTCGGCGGTAGCGTCCGCGCTTACCTCCATAACCGCGAAAGCCGGCACAATACGCATAAAGAAGGTGTTCACCCTCTGCACCGCATGGACCGATATCTGGCTGCGACCGGGGAAAGAGACATTAGTGACCGACATGTTGAGCGTGTTCGAGAGGACCCCGTTGGCCTCCAGCATCTGGAAGGCTTTTGTCCTGGCGGTTTGCGTTATGCCGCTACTGAGCAGTTGCGCTCCCGAAAGAGCGGAGGCGTCCACCGCGCTCTGGAGCTTGCTCTTTCGGCTCATCAGGTTGCCTGTGTCCACAGCCAACCCCACGAACAGCACCAACACAGACATCATCAGCGCGATGATCAGCAGCGCCTGGCCCTTGGTGCGGGCGCGGCGCACATATGCAGCGCGGCTGTGTTGGTTCGTAACGCGAGCCAGGTTGCCGGTTGGTATCTTCTTTACCTTCATCTCTTTACTCCAGAGTAACGGCGTGTAACTCACGCCTGAGCGCGGCTAGTATTTTTGGATAATTGCGTAGCTGGTCATCGGAATGCCCGACCAGTTGAGGAACGAACCCAGGAAGGAGGAGTAGATATAGTCCACTTCAACGATGACAAAGGGCACATTGTTGGGGTTGCCGATGGCGCGAAGGCGGGCCTCTATCCGGCTCGGCTGTATTTTGTAACCGTCTGCGGCGCCGGGGCCTTGCGGGTGGCGCGCCTTCCACCAGGGCGTGGTGTTGCTGGGTATGCGTCCGCTGTTGTCGGTCGTGCCGCTGATCACGTATACGTTGACGTTGTTGGCGTTCAGGCCGGTCATTTTCCGCAGCACCAGGCTGGCGACATCAGAGTCGCGCCCGTTGTCCAGGGCAAAGCGCGTGGCGTCGCGGGCCGCCGTGTTGACGCGCACCCACGAGTTGAGAGCCAACCCCCCATCTACGACGACGGCGAGCAGCAGGGCCAACAGGGGCATCAGCAGCGCCAGTTCTACCGTGCTCTGGCCCTTTGTGCCGCGTCCGACTTTAGGCCGTCCATCTAATCTCATCAATCTTCTCCACTTTTTGTACATGTTACGGTTGACCACAGTAGTTGCCGACAGAGGCTGCTGCCGAGGCCGAGGCCGATACGTACCCGGTTAGAGTGGCAGTGCCGTTTATCGTGATCGAACTTGCCAGCCCGCCGAACGTCTTGACATCACAGGCCTGATAGTTGCCGTTACCGATGCCGGACAGCGTACCCGACCAGGTTGTGCCGCCTTGTACGGCTTTTGCTGAAACCGTAGCTCCGTTCACCGGGTTGCCCAATTCGTCCGCAACGTAGGCCGTCACGTCGAGAAGACGACCGGCTCCGTCCGCTTTCTTGCCGCCCACGGATAGGGTGAGCGTCCTTACTCGTGTCGGCGTAGCGGTGGGGATGTTTGTGTTGGTGGGCGTAGGTGTAAATGTCGGCGTATTTGTGAAAGTAAGTGTTCGTGTTGGTGTATTGGTCTTTGTGGGTGTGTTTGTGATAGTAGGCGTGTTTGTGATAGTAGGTGTGTTGGTGGGCGTATTGGTCTTTGTGGGTGTGTTTGTAACAGTAGGCGTGTTTGTGTTAGTGGGGGTACTAGTAGCTGTGTTGGTGGACGTGCTGGTCGCTGTGTTGGTCGCAGTAGACGTATTGGTAGAGGTGCTGGTGGGCGTGCTGGTAGAGGTGCTGGTGGGCGTGCTGGTAGAGGTGCTGGTGGGTGTGAAGGTAGCGGCAGCCGTGTTGGTGGGAGACGGGGTAGGCGTAGGCGAAGCATAGGGCGTCCAGGTAGGCAAGGGCGGCGGGAGGGGAGGCAGGTTGGCGTGGTCGAAGCTCTGCACCGCGCCCCACTCCTCGGTGATGCCTTGCTCTTCCGTTCTCAGCAAAATGCGCGGGAACACCGTGTTGGCAAGTGGTGTAATAAGGGTCAGATTGTAATAAGCAATAATTACCACACGCTGGTGCGGCTGGAACTTATCCGTGGGGTTTGTCTCGATCCGATAGAAGCCGTAGGCCGCAGGGTCGTCCGTGTTAGGGTTCAGGTACAGACCGTTGAGGGCCGAGCGGGTATGGTTCTTAGCCGACTGAACGAGCGTTATGTAGTTGCCGTTGCCGTCTTGTTCGCGCTGGCCGGTTATGGCAAAGCGCATCCCCTGGCGGGCAGCGTTGTTGAGCGTCACCTGAGCCTGAATAAGGCGGGCCATATCTATGATGCCAAATATTAGCATCAGCAAAACGGGCGCTATCAAGGCGAACTCCACAAGGCTCTGGCCCCTGGGTTCCCTCAACGTCAGGCGGCTCGACTGTCCTCTACCTGCCTTGCTCGGCGCGCTTCTCTTGCCGGCTTGTGGTGCGGTGTGCTTCATACTGGTTTAGCCTCTGGTTCGGCTTGTAAGGTTTTTTGTATACTCATGTGGAAGGTTTCGCTAAATAGCAAGTCTCGCAGACTCCGCCAACCGTATTGTCCCATGCGAACGTGCCGTATTGAATGGGACGTCGGTACCATCGGGGGGTGCGGAAAGTCCTATACGGAAGTAGGAGCAGTAGCGTGCCGGGGCATGGCTGCCTTGAAAATAGGGGAGGCGGGGCAAGAAAGGCCGGCGCGGATTGTGCTCATGCACACCAATAACTACGACCCGTCGAACACCCTTGAAGAACGTTTTGTGAGGTGAATATGACCGCCGACCCTACCAAAAGCCCCTTCATCAGCCTGGAAGCGTTCGACGCGCAAACGGGCGACCTGAACGCTATCGTTGACACGCCGAAGGGGAGCCGCAACAAGTTTAAGTACGATGAGGAGTTGGGGATGTTCATGCTGGCAGGGGTGCTGCCGGCGGGGGCCTCTTTCCCTTACGACTTCGGCTACGTGCCCTCCACGCTGGCGGGCGACGGCGACCCCCTCGACGTGCTTATCTTGATGGACGAGTCGGCTTTTGTGGGCTGCCTGGTGCCGGCCCGGCTCATCGGGGTAATCGAGGCCGAGCAGACCGAGCGCGACGGCAAGACGGAGCGCAACGACCGCTTGATAGCGGTCGCCGCCAACTCGCACAATCACCGCGAGGTAGAGTCGCTGGACCAGATCAGCGACAACTTACTCGACGAGATAGAGCACTTCTTTGTATCGTACAACGAAGTGAAGGGTAAGAAGTTCAAGCCCCTGGGCCGGCATGGGCCGGAGCGCGCTAAACAACTGGTGGAGGAAGGGACACAGGTGTTCCAAGCCAAGTAGAGTCGGCCGGCATGTAGGCATGTACAGTAGAGCCGGCGTTAAGCCACCGACATCGTAATCACCAGAAGCACGAGGAAGCCTGCAAAGAAGGTAGCTGTAACCAACGGAGTTTCCGGCACCTCATGCGCCTCTACCAGCAACTCCTCCGTAACCAGGTAAAGGAGGGCGGCAAGGCCAAAAGCCAGCACGCCAACTAGAAGCGCGCCTGTGAACCCACTGAGCACAACCGCCCCCAGAGTCGCGCCCACTGCGAGCAACACAGCCAGTCCCGCAGTCGTACCCGCCAACAATCCACGCGACACACCAGCCTTGTTGAGCGCCGCCGAAGTAGACAGCCCCAGGAACAGTATCTCCAGGGTCAAGGCAAGGGTGAGCAGAACGCCGTTCTTTTCGCCTGCTGCGAACCCCACCCCG
This sequence comes from Chloroflexia bacterium, assembly GCA_038231875.1. GTDB lineage: Bacteria > Chloroflexota > Chloroflexia > QHBQ01 > JADMIH01 > JADMIH01. Next base: position 9,111 of record JBBSIX010000022.1, read on the forward strand.
ACAAGCAACCCATCAATCAGGATGTCCACTCCGACTGCTGCAAGCAAGCCCACCGGCAACGGTCTGCGGTTCGAGGCATCAGCCTCCGTAGGCTCTACGCTTTCCCCATCAGGCGCGATCTTGGATGTGAGCCAACGCACACCCAGCATAGCCGCCACTCCAGTTGCGAAGCCCAGTACAACAGGAAACAGCGCCTCGCTGCCGGCAACATCCGGCAGCAACTCCACAGCCACAGCAGCGAACACCACCCCCGCCGCAAAATGCTGAATAGCGCTCTGCACGACCGGCCTGGGAACCCAAAAGGCAGCTACTACTCCGCCCACGATCACGGCAACAATGGGGATGAGCGTGTAAAGCAGCACGCTCTGCACTGAAGCAGCCGTTTGGTAGAGTAAGGCGCTGCTCCCCACGCGCCTAGAACACTTTCTTGAGGAAGCCTATCGCACCCTGCTTCCAGGGCACGCGGTGGGAAACGCCGGAGGCATTCTCGAAGTCTTTGAGGTGCTCTATATACCACTTGAAGTTGCGTATCAAGGCGTCCTTGTTGGAGTACTGCGGCTTGTAGCCCAGCACGCGCTCGGCCTTCTCGATGGAGACGAACGAGTCTTTGGAGGCGGTCTCGTACACCCACTTGTACAGGGGCGATACGTGCAGCATCTCAAGGAAGCGCAAGGCCCAGATAGCGGGTGTGGCGGGAAAGCCGACTATCTTCTTTCCCTTGCCCGCGTAGTCGAGCACCGCCTGGTAGTCGCGCTTCATCGTGGTAAACTGCTTCGCACCGATGTTGAAAGTGTCGTTCACCCTGTCGACAGGCAGCGTCATGCATAGGTAGATCGCCGCGCACAGATCTTCCACGTCGAGCAGCTGATAGCGATTGTTGCCGCTGCCGATCATTGGGAAGTTGTGGCCGGTGAGCGCCCAGTCGTAGAGCAAGGCGAACACGCCCAGCCTCTCCGGGCCTATGAACGACTTGGGCCTCACGATAGGCACTACCAGCCCCTTCGCCCGGTACTCCAGGCATACCATCTCGGCCTGTATCTTAGCCTGACCGTAGGGACCGACCCCTTCCAGCTTGTCGTCCTCATACAGGGGGTGGTGATCGGGGATGCCGTACACGGCGGTAGAGGAGATCATCACCAACCGCTGCACTTTTTGTTGGAGAGCCACGTCCAACAGGGTGCGCGTGCCCTCAACGTCGGTAGTGTAAATATCTTTTGGCGAGTAGAGGGGCAGGGCAGCGGCGGTATGCACCACCTGGTCAACCCCCTGCATTGCCCGCTCTACATCCTGCCTGTTGCGGATGTCGCCCCGGACGGCGGTTATCTTGCCTTTCATGTCGGGGTAGTCGAACTCGGCTATGTCGAGGGACACGACCTCGTGCCCGCGCTCGTGCAGATACCTGGTTAGGTTGATGCCGAGGAATCCGGCCCCGCCTGTTACTAAGACTTTCATACTGGTTGGTTGTTCTCCTTCGCTGTTGTTGTGTAGCAGTAAATCTAAATGTAAACTAGTTGATTCTCCATCTCGCTAGCTGTTATGTCGTTCAAGATTACTTCAAGCCGTCTGAAAAGCTGGTGAGGCGGACGTTGTACTGCTATGATGATGCCGTAGTGCTGATGTTTTGCTTCAAAGTACTGACGAGCCAGAGCCTCGGAGTGAATCCTATTATGTGTAAGTATGGCCCTACCCCGGTCAACCGCATGACGCAACTGCTCTGAATCGCTTCTTTGGAGTCGTCCAGCATCACGAGTTGTCTCTGCTTGAAAACCGTGACGACGTAACAGTTCGCCTACCAAGACATCTACATCTTCATCCAGGTACAGCTCAACAAAAATCCTACTCAATGTCTCTAACTAAGGGGTGGATTAGCTCACTAGGAATCTTGTTGCACTCTATGTAGCGCATGATTTCGTCCTGGTGGTCGCTGAAGTAGCTCAACGCACCAAACACCTGAGACAAAGTGAGATGCGGCAGGCGAGAGGGTATTTCTTCCGGCCTGACACCCAGGCGCCACATCTCTACAATAGCTCGAACAGGTACACGGGTGCCTCTAATTATCGGCTCGCCGCCCAGTATGTCATCTTCTCTTACCACGTGAGGTTGCTCTGTAGAATTTATCATGACGTTTACTCCCCATGAATACTATTGGGGCCCAATTTTCAAGCTCAGCTGCTCAGTCCCAGTCCTCTCCCAACTCCGCCCGCGTTCTTATCTCACCCTCGAAGATAACCACCCGCTCTTGCGGCCCCTGCTCCGCCAATGGCCCTTCGGGGTCGGTCCAGGGCCGGCCCAACCGCGCATACTCCTCAGCAAGGTTCTTCTCATCGAGCTTCTCGAAGAGGGGAGCGGGTGTGCCTAAAGCCTGGCCCGGCGGTAGCTCCAGCATCGCCCACCGCTCTTTATGCACGTCACCGCTGAAGCCGAGCATCTCGTGTAGCTGCTGGGCCGAGAACGGCAGGAAGGGCGCGGTCAGCACCTTCAGTGCGTTGATCACGCGCAGGGTTACGTACAGAGAGGTGCCGGCCCGCTCGCGGTCCACCTTGATCGCCTTCCAGGGCGCGCTGCCGTCCAGATAGCGGTTGGCCTCAGCTGCCAGGCTCATCACCTCTTTGAGAGCTTCTTTGAAGCGGCAACCCTCTATCAAGGCCCCCACGCGCTCGAAGGCGGCGGTCGCGGAGGCTACCAAGTCCTTGTCCTCCCGGCTTAACTCTCCGGGCTGGGGCACTTTGCCCTCGAAGTTGCGCGAGGTGAAAGTGAGCACGCGGTGGACCAGGTTGCCGTAGGTGGCGACCAGTTCGTCGTTGTTGCGGCGGTAGAACTCGGCCCACGAGAAAACAGTGTCGCGGGTTTCGGGAGCGTTGATCGTCATGAAGTAGCGGATCGGGTCGGGCTGGTAGTGGTCCAGGTAGTCGGGCAGCCAGGGCACACCGCCCCCGCCCCGGCTTGAGCTTGCCTTCTCGCCGGTCTCCCCGGTAAGGAACTCGTTGGCGGGCACATCGTAGGGCAGGTTCAGCCCGCCGTGCCCGATCAACATAGCGGGCCAGATGATCGTGTGGAACGTTATGTTGTCCTTGCCGATAAAGTAGTACGCCTTGCTGGGTGCAGGCTCGCCCTCCTCTTGCAGCCACCACTCTTGCCAGGCGTCCGGCTCGCCCTTGAGCATGGCCCACTCTTTGGTGGCCGACAAGTAGCCCTTTACAGCGTCGAACCAGACGTAGATACGCTTGCCGCTGTTTTCGTAACCCTCCACCGGGATAGGCACGCCCCAGTCGAGGTCGCGAGTGTAGGAGCGCGGGTGCAGACCCTCGCGCAGCCAGTTGAGGGTGAAATTGACCACATTGGGCCGCCATTCGCTCTTCTTAGTCTCCATCCACTCAAGCAGAGGCTTCTCCAGCTTGGGCAGGTCAAGGAAGAAGTGCTCTGTGGCCCGAAACTCCGGAGTCGAACCACACAGCTTACAGCGTATATCTCCCAGGTCTATCGGGTCGAGCGGACGACCGCAGTTGTCGCACTGGTCGCCGCGAGCGTCGGCGTAGTTGCAGTGCGGGCAGGTTCCCTCCACGTAGCGGTCGGGCAGGAAGCGCTCGTCCACCAGGCAGTAGGGCGCCTCTGTGCTGTCTTTGAAAATGTAGCCCTTTTCGAGCAAGATCAGGAAGAAGTTCTGCACAGTCTCTGTGTGAATGGGGGTGACTGTACTGGTGAAAAGGTCGTATGTAAAGCCCATGCGCTGCCACAGTTCGGTGTTGAGGCGGTGCATACGCAAGGCCAGCGTTTCGGGCGTGACCCCCGCTTGCTCGGCGGCGACGGTGATAGGCGTGCCGTTCATGTCGCTGCCCGACACCATGAGCACTCGATTGCCACGCATACGGTGGTAGCGGGCGAAAATGTCGGGAGGCAGGTAGGCTCCCGCCACGTGCCCCAGGTGGCGCGGCCCGCTGGCGTAGGGCCAGGCGACGGCTATGAATATCTTTTCAGGGGTGTGGCCCTGTACTTTTTCTGCTGTTTGTTCGTTCATCTGCCAACTTTCAGCAGCCAGCCTTCAGCTACATAAGGCCGGCTGATCAGGTGAAGTAAAGAGGTTTACCTGCTATTATAACAAAAGTGCCCAGACAGGGCACGCAGGTTTGTGCTGTGGGGTGTTCAGACATGGGAGAAACCAATTCTTGTAGGGTCAGGTTCCCAAAGGCGGAACTTAACTACGTTGGCCCACTCTGTTTGGTCCACGCACCCACAGTACCTTGTATGCCTCACTATGTGAGGAATCAGCCGGTGGAGCATGGTAGTTAGCAGCAGAGTATCTTCCTTCCTGTGTAAGGCGTGGCACTTTTCATCCCAACTGTCATACAGACGTACTGATTCTTCAGTTCTTGCTTCGCAATTCAGGCTCCTCTGAAAATAGATATTACGAAGGGTAGGGGTACGGCGCGCCGTGCCCCTACGGACGCGCACATTTTCATCGGCGGTTGTGTCCCTGTGGAACATGGATACTCAGAATGAGAAGGTGTAGTAATTCCTCAATCCTCAACAGAGTGGCCCTGCATGGCTTGAGATGTGGGTAATCGGAGGGACTTGCTGTACGAATGTTCAGGCTTGTAGTGTGGCGGGCCACACTCAGGTCTCGCACTCTGCGCGGCGCATGCCGGAAAGAGGGCATTCATAGCAGCGGCGGGCCTGGCAGTAAAGGCGGTACAAGTGGATCAAGCCTTGCTGCCGCCTTGCGCCGTTGATGCTCTTTTTGCGAGGACCTAGAGCTTCATCGGCCATGGCGCGGGTGATGTTGTTCTCAGCCAGCTTGGGGTAGGCTGCGTAAACCGCAAGCACTTTGCCGTGTAGAGAGGGGTCGTCGTGCAGGTCGGCCTGCGCCAGCAGCAGGGGCAGCACGATGTTTACCGTGATGTCGGCGGCCCGCGATTTGCCCACCAGGGCCGTGTCGTCTTTACACCCAGGCATGGGTTGGCCGAAGTCGCTGTGCGCGCCCCAGTAGCCCTCGCCCGGCACGATGAGTTGCGCCGTCCATTCTTTTGCAAGCCGAACGGCTGGGGCCGAACAAGCCGTGCCGGTGAATGGTCCCAGCATGCCGCCCCCGGCCCACAGCAGGCGGGCCAAGAGGCGAGCCGCCGCCGCCAACCGGCGCTGTGGTGAGTTGGCGGGGCGCACCCGCGTGGTGGTCCAGCCGCTCACGAGAGGGCGGCCCGACTGTAAACCGAGCATGGGAGCATTGGCTTGCCACAGCCGCTCTACCTCGTCGCCGTACTGCTGAGAGAGCCAGTCGGCGGGGCCGAGGGCGGGACGCTGCGATGGGAGGAAGCCGGCGGCGCCCAACAGGATGGCCTCCAAAAGCAGGGCACGTTCTCCCTCATCGCGGCCCAGGGGCAGGGTAAGCAGTTGGCTGATGGGCAGGGCAGAGGCCAACTGCTGCATAGGCTCGCGGTTGGCCGAGTAGCCCAGCGCTTCCATCAAACCGCCGTAGAACGCCTCCTGCAAGGCGTCTGCGGTCAGGTCGGCCTTGCACAATTCGGCCTCCATGCGGGCGGCTTTGGCAAGCAGGCGGGCATCGCCGGCGCGGTCTATTGCGGAGAGCAGTTCCTCTAGAGGGCGGCCCTGGGTGCGCCCCCAACATGGCTCCTCGGAGAGCGCGCCTAGATTGGGGATGAGCGGAGTGACGCGCCGCAGCAGTTCGCTCGTGGGTAGAGTAATATAATCGGCCAGCACCAGGGTGGGCACGCTCACTCCATCCTGGCGAAGGACGGGGCGGGCAGCATGAGGCCACAGCACTACGTGCAGGGCCACCGAGTTGTAGCGTGGGTTGGCGTGGTGGCCGTGCGCCCACCAGTCTTCGCAGCGCAGGTGCATCTCCACCGAGCCGTTGGCGAGCGCGCCCTCCTCGCCCAAAGATAGCATAGCGCCCTCGAAGTCCGGCCCTATGCCCGCCGTCCACCGCCCTCGGTAGACGACGGCAACCGGCTTGCCCTCACTGTCCCACATGGGGCCGCGCAGAGGAGCCTGCTCGTTCCAGATAGCCGCCAGCACCGCTTCGCTCAACTCCGATGCGGGGGTCAGTGCCGTGTCGGTTGCGTTTGTTGTGCCTGTGGTTGGGAGAGGGATGCACATACGCCTGCCTCTTTGTCAACTGGAATAGATCGAGCCGGTCGGCGGCTTCTCTCTACTATTCCAGTCGGGCTGAGGAATCTCGACAAGTTTGCCGAGAGGGGGAGCAAATGAGCGCACCAGGAGGGGGTGGGCTGCGCTACAAGCCGTTTTCCGCTTTGAGCCTCTTTAGCTCCTCCTGGAAACCGGCGAGCACAGCCTCTTTGCGCGCAGGCGGCATAAAGCTATGCCGCACACCGTTGAGCAGTATATCATCAATGGCTGCCAAATCTAAGCCGAACGGCTCGGCCAGCAAGGCTACCTCGCCGTTCAACGTCGTATTAAACAGGGGTGGGTCATCGGAGTTGACGGTGATGGGCACGCCCGCGTCGTACAGGCGGCGCAAAGGGTGGGCTTGCAGGTCGGGGTAAACGCCCAGGCAGATGTTGCTGGTGGGGTTCACCTCAAGAGGGAGGCGATGCTCGGCCAGATACGCGACCAGTGTAGGGTCTTCGATGGAGCGCACGCCGTGACCTATCCGCTCGGCTCCCAACAGCCGGATGGCGTTCCAGACGCTCTCCGGGCCGGCGATCTCGCCCGCGTGCGGATCGCTATGCAGGTCCGCCGCCAGCGCCCTCCCGAAGTATGGCGCGAACCACTCGGCTGGATAGCCCGCCTCGGCCCCGCCCAGCCCCAACGCCACCACGCCGTTGCCCATATTCTCGATAGCAAGGCTTGCTGTGTAGTCGGCGTAACGCTCCCGTAGCGCGGGGTCGGGCACGCTGCGGATTATGTCGAACACCCAGTTTATCTCCACGCCGAAGTCTGCCTGCGCCCTCTGCCGCCCCCGCGTCAGGCCGTCCAGGAAAACGTTGTCGGGGATGCCCTGGTGGTGGTGGAAAGCGGCGCTGAAAGTCACCTCGGCGTAGCGCGAGTTCTGCCGAGCCATCTCAGAGCCGAACTCGTAGGCGATCAGCTCAAAGTCCTCGGCGGTTTTGAGGCAGCGCGAGATAGTACCGTATATCTCCACAAAGTGGTCAAAGTCGCGGAACCGAAAGAAGTCCCGCAGGCCCTCCAGCGAGTTGGCAGGCAAAGCAACGCCGTTGCGCTCGGCAAGCACAAGCAAAGTAGCGGGCAGGATAGAGCCTTCCAGGTGGACGTGCAGTTCCGCCTTCGGCGCGGCGGCCAGGTAGTTTCTCAGCGACAAGAGCGGTCTCCCGTTAGATGGGGGCGGAACAGCCAGGCAATGCGCTTTACGGTTTATACCCGTAGATCGCCTGGAACTGCTCGCTACCCAGGAGGCCCAGCAGTATCTCGTTGGCTGTGCCCTTGAACTCCGGGTGATATTCAAGGCGGTTGCGCTCGAAGTACTGCACTTTATAAAGTTTGCCGTCAGTGGCGCTTTTTTCGTCGAATGCTTCGGAGCGAGGTATGCCGTACACCGGCAGGCCACCCTTTGTCTGCCAATAGGAGAGGAAAGGCGGGCCGACGTTGTGCTGCGTTTCTTTGAACCAGTTGAAGCCGGCTGCGGCAGAGGCAGGTTGGGGCTTGAAAGGGGATTGAGCCTGCCGGTTCTCCACCAGGGTATTGCCCAGCAATCCCAGGAGCACATCGTGGGGAGGCTTGTTCTCAGGATGGTATTCAAGGCGAGCACGCTCGGTGTACTGCACGGTGTAGGTAGTGTTGCCGTGCCGCTCCTGCACTTCGGGGGTGATAGGGTAGCCGAACTGCTGTAGTCCCCCGTGCGTTTGCCAGTACTGGGCGAACACCCCGCGCAAGCAGTGGGGCACAGCCTCGAAGCACTGGCCGGGGCCAAGCAACGGGAGGGTCTGCGGCGGGGTAGCATACGGCCACGGCTCGCGCAACTCGCGGAGCACAAGTAGTTGGAGGTTCGCGTCGGAGGCCACCAGCCAGGAGTGGCTGCCGTCGGGGCTGACCGCGAGGGGCGACACATAGGGCGCGTCCTCCTGATTGGCGACCGCCTTGATGCCCGCTAAACCCCCGCCGGCCTCGGAAACGGTGGTTCCGTCAATCTCGGCGAGGAAGGGCCGGACTTCGCGCGAGCCGTCGCCTTTCACCACCACAAGCGTCCCGCTCACCCAACCACGCCCATAAGCGCCTACCGCCAGGCTTTGTATGGAGAGGCTCTCCAGGAGATCAACGTCGGCAACCGGAAGGTCTATATACACATCGTAAGCCCCTTCCGAGGTGAGGCGAATAAGGCTGCCGTAGTCCGACTCATCGCGGAAGCCAAAGGTCCAGCCGGCACCCTTGTTGTCGGTGGCGATAATATTGAGTGCAGACGAATCGGGGAGGTAGCCCTTGTCGGGTCCGATGGTCGTCTGAGCTTTCCACCGGCTGCCGTCCACCCACTGGAAAGCGAGATTGAGGTTCTCGTCTCGCTGGTCGTTGGCCGGGCCGATACCCCAGGCTTCTTTGCCGTTGGGACTGATAGCCACCTTTTGTAGCTGACCTTCCACAGGCTGTTGTTGGCGCAGCCACTGGCCGTTACGCAGGCGCAGCAATGTGTACTGGTTGAGGTTCTTTGCGTCCTCGCCCGTCATCCAGCCGTCAGTGCCGTCGGCGCTGACTGCAACGTCGTCAAGCAACAGGGTGGCGGGCAGATTGTGCTTGTACTGCCGCCAAACGCCGCCCTGCAAATGCCAGATCACGGGCCTGCCCTGCTTATCGTCGGCAATCGCCCAGCCCTCCCCATCTTTACCGGCCAGAGCGATCTGGTAGAGCGCCGGGCTGACGCGGATTAGTTCGGCCCCGGCAGGATCCTGGGCGGCGACAGCGTGGTACGTGCCGTTCTCTATCCTCAGGAGGTGTCCGTCGCCGCCGACGGTTGACGGCCCGGACCAAGCCCAGCCGTTGCCGCTGTTGTGGATTGCCAACGTTACTATAGATCCTATCTTGGGGGACTGAGCCGACGCTTTGCCCGCAGCCGGCAACAAGAGGAGCAACACCGGAAGCGCTGCATACGCAAAAATGCCCACAAGCTTACGACCGATATTCATAAAGTGCCTCCCAACAGGTAATGATTAACGCTATCGTGCGTTGGCTATCTGCGTAAGAGTAGAGATGAGGGCTTGGAGGGCAGGGGGAGTAATTCTCTTGCCGCCCACCTCAGCTACCGTGACGCTCTTGATGTTGCCGTCTTTGCTGAACTGGATCGTGTTGTAAATATCATCTGCCACGCCGCCTCTGTCGTACTTCTCCTGAAGGTCGAGGGCGCGCACGGCATTAAGTTGGGCCTTCAAGTCGTTCAGTTGCGCTTCGGTGAGCGTAGAAGCGCCCGCCGGTTTATCGCGCTGCACCAGGCTGGTCTGGCCTGTTTCGTCAACGGTCAGCACCGCATCGAGGCCCGCGATGCCCCCACTGGTTCGCATCCTGACCAGCGCGCCTCCCGGCAGGGCCTCCATCGTGGGCGTGTCGTTGATAACCGTGCCCACTGTGGGCGTGGCGATGGTGCTGGTGTCGCATGCCGCGAGAAGAAAAGCCAGCGCGAGCAGCGTGGCGGCACGTATGAGGTTCTTAGATGTCATCCTGTCCTCCTTGTTGGGTAGCTTGGTTGATAGCTTACTTGCGCGGGCGCGCTTCGTCAAGTCGGTGTAGAGCGGTATGCAGGCAGAGTTGGGATACAGGAAATCGGTATTTCGGATTATCAAGGCCTTCCGCTCCCTTCTTGGCTGCGCCAATTCATTTCGCTCATACCTATCTTACCTTGATTGCTAGATAAGATTAACACAAGCCAACGCAAGAAGAGAGGCAAGGACCTTGATCTCAAAACCAGGATTGGTGCGGGCGTGCAGCCTCTGTAA
>JBBSIX010000023.1:0-18962 GCA_038231875.1 Chloroflexia bacterium
AGGGATACCAGCAGGTACATATAACGCTTGCTTACTAAGTCAATCATTCTTTCCTCGTTGCTCCTCGGAAAAATCGGGGGCGCTCGGTTTTCCTACACTCCCCTTTTCGCTTGGTTTCATAGGTAACAGGGCCACACATGTCATATTTGCTCTCATGCCGGCCCTCTTATAGTTCTGCGGCGGGGGCGGCGGCGGGCGCTCTACGCTGTTCCAGGAAGAAGGCCCACCGGCTGCGCGAGAGGGCTGTGGGCACCACTGCGCGCAGGAAAGTGCGCGTTACAGTCACGGCGGAGAATAGCGACACAAGCACGCCTATCGCCAGGGTCAGCGCGAAGCCTTTGATGATGCTTGCCCCACCGAACGTCGAGCCGAACCAGAACAGGATGGCGCAGGTAATCAACGTAGAGGCGTTGCTGTCGCGTATGGAGGGCCAGGCATGGTCGAAGCCGGCCTCCACTGCGGCGGCCAGGGTTTTGCCCGACCTGAGTTCCTCTTTGAGGCGTGCGAAAATAAGCACATTGGCGTCCACCGCCATACCGATTGACAGGATGAACCCGGCGATGCCGGCCAGCGTGAGGGTGACGGGCACCAGCTTGAACACGGCGTAGGCGATGGCCGCGTACAGCACCAGCGCCAGCGACGCAAGCACCCCAGGCAGCCGGTAGTAGGCCATCATAAAGAGCACCACCAGCCCCAGGCCGATAGCACCCGCGATGATGCTCTTGTCTATCGCTTCCTGGCCCAGCGTGGCCGAAATCTTGCGCGACTCAAGCGGGCGCAGCGAAACGGGCAGCGCGCCATACTTCAGCTGGATAGCCAATTTGTTGGCCTCGACCCGGCTCAGGCCGGTAATTACGCCGTTGCCGCCAATAATCGCGCTCTGGATACGCGGAGCGTTGATCACCCGCTTATCGAGCAAAATAGGCATGAAGTTGCCTACGTTTGCTGTGGTGAAGTCGCCGAACTTCTTGGATCCATCGCCCTTGAGGGCAAACTGCACTTCGGGCGCGCCGGTCGTGGGGTTGGAGGATGAGGCTACTTTGCTGCCGTCTATCTCGTCGCCGGTCACGATAGTGGTGTACGTTTTGCTGGGTGGCGTAGGGGTGGCAACAGGGGCTGTAGTGCCGGTAATAGCGCCTGTGGATGTGATGGGGGTCGAGGTATCTCCCTGCTGCGAGCGCAGTTGCTCAGGGCGCGGGCAGCCTAGGGTGCTGCAAACCAGAGTGCCCTCCGACGGTGGCGTGCTGCTGCCGTCCACGATCTCAAGGAAAGCTGTTTCCTGGATAATCTTGGTGGCATCTTCCAGGTTGCTGATGCCGGGCAGTTCCACCAGGATGCGGTTGCCCTCGGCGGTCTGCACAACAGGCTCGGAAGCGCCGGTGCCGTTGGCGCGGTCCTCGATGATGTTGCGGGCCGCGTTCAGTTGGTCGGGGGTGATGGGGGTATCGGGGTTGCGCGGCTCGGCCTGTAGCACAAGCTGCAAGCCGCCCTGTAGGTCCAGCCCCAACCTCGGCCTTACATCGCGCTGGATAGGCCCCACATTTATCTTGTCGCTAAAGTCCACGTACCCGGCCAAAACTGCGATTACCAGGATACCGATCAACCATGTTGCCAGATTTTGTCGCACGTTACATGCTCCTCTCAGCTACACTTCACGCATTGCGCGCAATGCCGCAAACGCCTCGGAAGGTGTTTGCTCTACAGTTTATCCCAATCTATGCCCGCCTGGGGGTTGCATGAGCAGGAAGGCATGGGCCGTTCAAAAGGGCGGCTTTATCCGACGCTGTTGGGTCCCCTTTTTGGGCACAAGAAAAAGCGCGGTCAAAAACCAATTATAAATGAGCAGATTGGGTGATGTCAAATTGAGTTGGGTGTGGTGGGGTGCGTGCTCGACTGAACCCTCGCCCTGTATGTTATAACTGTGGGGGAGGTACGGCTCATGCCGGAGGCACAAACAAGTGGCGTAAGCGTTCTGGAGTACCCAGCCGGGCTGCTCGATCTTGAGTATACCCTCACTAACGGGCAGATGTTTCGCTGGCGCAAGGCGGAAGACGGCTGGTGGGACGCGGTTACGGGCGCGAGGCTGCTCAGGATCAGGCAGGTGGAGGGCGCGGACCGCTTCGAGTACGTTACGCTCCCGCAGCCGGGCGATGAGGCTTTTGTGCGCCGCTTCTTGCGCCTGGACGTGGACCTGGCGGCTCTTTACGCTGGTTGGCGGGAGGTGGACCCCTATTTGGGCGGCCTGGCCGAAAGGTTTGCGGGCCTGCGCCTCGTGCAGCAGGAGCCGGAGGAGTGCCTGCTTTCCTTTATCTGTTCGACCGCCAACTTTATCCCCCGCATCATGAAGGCTATCGCACTGATCGCCCGAAACCACGGCGAGCCGATCGTGGGTGAGGGAGGCAAGGTGTGGACGCATGCCTTTCCAACAGCCTCTACCATAGCGGGCCTTGACCCTGCGGCGCTGTCTGGGGAGACCGGCCTGGAATGGCGGGCCGCCAACTTGGTGAAGGTGGCGGGGCAGGTGGCCCGTAAGCCGCAGGGTTGGTTGGAGGAGCTTGCGGGGCTGGACTATGCCGTTGCGCGGGGCGAACTGATGCGGTTGGACGGGGTTGGCCCAAAGATAGCCGACTGTGTTTGCCTGTTTGCCATGTCGAAGGATGGGGCGGTTCCGGTGGATACCCACGTGTGGCAACTCACCCGCGACCGCTATCTGCCCTCCCTCAAGGGTAAGAGCCTCACCGAGGCAGCCTACGCCAAAGTGTTGCAGTTCTACCAGACGCACTTCGACAAGGCGGGTTGGGCGCAGCAATACCTCTTTTACGATCACCTGCTGGAGAGCCGAGCCAGGAGGGGGGCGCGGCAGGCTTGAGGCGGCCGGCTACGGTGGGTGGCCGCAATGCGCTGAAGTGGGTGATGTTCTCGGCAAACCGCGCGGCAAATCTGATACAATGAGAGGGAAAGGGCCTTGTTGCGCCCTGCTCTACTCTCTCAGAGGTCCGTCTTTCAGGTGAGCACACTCGTCGCGCCGGCAAATACGGAGGCTGCCGTAGCTTCCACTCAAGTAGAAATAAAGCCCTCCCTCTGGCGGCGCCTGCACCTGGGCGCTCTGCTTATGCACCTCGGCTTGTCGGTGCTGTTCACCTGGCCTCTAGTGTTGAACTTCCTGCCGGGGGCGGGCACGCGAGTCCCTGGGTTCATGTGGGAGGACCGCGACCAGAACCTGTGGAACCTCTGGTGGGTGCGTCATGCCCTCCTTGAGGGGCACAACCCCTTCGTCACAAACATGATCTGGTATCCGACGCCGGTCAGCCTCTACTACCACACGCTCAACATCTTCAACGGCCTGCTGGCTGTGCCCCTGCTGTCGGTCTTTTCGCTAGCCGCCACCTACAACATCGTGGTGCTCTTTTCGTTCGTAGTGGGCGGTTACGGGGCGTTCCTGCTGGTCCACTACCTTTGCGGCAACCGATGGGCGGCGCTGGTGGGCAGCGTGGTGTTTGCCTATTCCGCCTACCATATCGCCACCATGCGTAGCCTGTTGCAACTCGTGTCGCTGGAGTGGGTTCCCTTCTTTGTATTGTTCCTGCTCCAGGCGGTGTTCGCGCCGAGTTGGGATTCGCGGCGCAGCTTCTTCCGGTGGCTCTTGAGGAGAGCGTTCCCTGCCGGGGTTGCCCTGTTCCTGGTGTCGCTGGTGGACTGGTACTATACGATGTACGCCTTGATGCTGGCGGGGCTGCTTGGGGTTTACGTGGTCGTGCGCTACTTGTGGAGAGGGCGCGGCGCATGCCCGGAGAGCCTGGGGCGCGGGGGTGAGCCGTTGGCGCGTCTCGCCCTGTGCGTGCTGGTATACACCGCACTGGTCAGCCCGATCCTTGTGCCCACCATCCGCGAGCTACGCACCACCAGCTACATGCTGCCCGCACCCGACGCCGCCCTGGACAACTCAGCCGACTTGTTGGCTTTCTTCCAACCTGAGCGGGGCAACCGGCTGTGGGGGCAACTGTTCCTCAACCGGGACAACTGGCCTTACGGCAGCAACCGCTATGAAGTGTATTTCACCTACTCGGCCTTGTTCCTAGCGGGGGTGGCCCTGTTCGCCACGCGAGCGTTGCGCCCTAGGCTCTCAGGTGGGGTGGTCGAGAAGGAAAAAGCACTCACTTTACCGGGCAAGTGGTTTTGGGCGGCTTGCGCGCTGCTGTTTTTTCTGCTGGCCCTCGGCCCGGTGCTGCAAATCAACGGCAACAAAGTCTACTGGCTGTTCAGCCCGAACTTCGGGCTTGTCATGCCCTATCGCCTGGTCGAGCGATTGCCCATCTTGAACGTCAGCCGCAGCCCCGACCGTTTCGATATGCCGCTCACTCTGTGTTTGGGTGTGTTGGCGGGGTACGGCACGAACGTCTTGCTCAACACCTGGCGCGGAAGGCGCAGCCTGCCGGTGCGGGGCGCGCTGCTATGTACGGCTTTCGTCGCTCTCGTAGCTGTGGAGTTGGCCCCTTTTCCCTATCCTCAGCACACGGCAGACATCCCGGCCTGGTACTACAAGCTGGGCGAGGAGCAAGGCGACTTTTCGATACTGGACTTGCCGCCACAGGACGACTACTGGCACGGGGCCTACAGGATGTACTTTCAGACGGCGCACCACAAGCCGATCTTCGGCGGCTACATCTCCCGTGAGTACCCTCACCCCTTCCTACGGAGCACGCCGGGCTACCAGGAGTTGACCTACGAGGACGGCATGGGCGACATGTTCGCGGCAGGCCGCGCAGAATGGCTCTCGGCCCTTCAGCTTTACCGCACCAGGTACATCGTGCTGCAAAAGGACCGCCTGCCCGACAGAGACGAGCCGCCTGCGGATGTCGAGCCGTCGCGCCGGGCCATCCACCATGTGCTGGGCGCAGACGCCAAACCCAGCTATGAGGACGCGCAGGTGGAAGTGTACACGGTTCCCCCGCCGGCCGAGGCTGTGCCCTTCTTGAGTGTGGGCGACGGCTGGGAACCCAGGGAGAGCGGCCCCAACGGTACTTTCCGGTGGATGCACGCCGAGGCCACCCTGCGTATAGACTCGCCCCGCGCACAGGAGGCATACTTAGTGTTCCGTGCCGCCGGCCTGGGCCAGGTCAAACCTTTGCAGATAAGGCACGGCGACCAACTGGTGTTCAGCGGCGAGGTAGGGGGCCTGAAGGAGTACAAAGTCGGGCCGTTGCAGATACCTGCCGGAGCCGGCGCGCTCACCTTCACCAGCCCTGATGGAACCGTCAGCCCATCGCAGTTGGGCCTGGGCGACGACCCGCGCCAACTGAGCTTTGCGGTGTTGGACGCCAGGTTGGAGCTAGTGGGCAAGTAAGCAGAGAGGGCAAGTCTACGGACCTGCCCTCATCTATTCCCAAAACGATCTTACGATCCGCTACGTTACGGAGTAACGGCTGCGGGAGGTTTAGCGTCCGGGGTCAGCACGGTGACATCGCTGCCCGGCAGTCGTCCCTGGCTGCCGGCGCCGGGGGTTACGCCGGGCGCTGTTTCGATTGGGTAGGCTGCGGGGTCCTTAGCGTTGTTATCCTTCCAGGCTCCCCACCCACCAAGCAGCACCTTCAGATTGGCATAGTCAAAACCGTATGTATTGTGGAGTTTCTGCGCCACACGGGCGCTTTCATTCTCAGCCGGTCATTGGCAGTAGGCGATAATCAGGCTGTCTTTGGGCAGCTTGACGGCGCGGGCATCAACATCGGCTTCGGGGAAAGAGACAGCCCCCGCGATGTGGCCCTCGTTGAAGGCATTCTGGTCGCGAACATCAATTATCATTGGACGCTTGGCCGGGTCGTCGTAGAGGGCCTTAAACTCGGCAAGCGGCATCCTGGGAGGATCCGTGCCGGGCACACCCGCCGTGGGCTGTTGGTCTACAATGCTGGTGCTCGCCGGCAGACCGGGAGCTTGCGCGGTTGTAGGTGTGCCTTTGTTGCTTGTGCCGAGCAGGTAGGCCACGCCAAGCAGCGCCACCACCACAGCCCCTGCCAGCGCGCCCATTATGTAGGGGAACATATCGCGCTTGGGTTCTACGTAGCGGGGCCGGGTGTTCCCCGCTCGGCCGGCTCGGCCGGCCCCGGCCCTGGGGTCGTACCCGCCGCCCCTACCGCCGCGCGGGGCGCGACTTTGCGCTACGGGTTCAGGGTTGCCCCGCCGGCGGGGTGGGGGCGCTTCTTCTTCGTAGTCATAATCGTACTCGTCGTAATCATCAGGCTCGTACCCGGCGCTCTCCGGGGGCGTGTCGGCGGGCGTTTTTCGTACGGGCCTATTCTTCTTAGGCAGTTGACTCATGCTCCGGCTTACCTCCTTGCTGCTTCTGTATTCTATCGCGGTCGTCTGTAAAGTCGTTTTTGCTTGTTTGGCTGCCCGGCAAGCGCAATCTTATAAGGGGCGTCGGCCCACCGTTGAGGAGCTAAGAGCGTTTGCTCCTCGAAGCTCGGCATGCGGGAGTGTACTACTTTTGCTATTATAACCTAGTAGGCTATGCGCCGGCAACAGCAGCTAGTCCAGGCAACCCGCTTGCCTGGCTGCACGCAGCACTTGTTCGAGTTGAGGCTCCGACTAGCCCACTCAGCAGATACGGGGCAAGGGGTCGCCCACCAGCATATCGAGCACGCGCGTGCCCCCGATGTCGGTGCGTAAAAAGACCATCGCGGCAGGCTCGGCGCGCACCTCGCCGATGATGGCTGCCTGCCTGCCAAGCGGGTGGGCGCGCATCGCTTCCAATGCCGCTTGTGCCTGCTCAGGGGCTACTATCGCCAGCAGCTTGCCTTCGTTGGCAATCGTGAGCGGGTCCAACCCCAGGATTTCGCACGCGCCCCGCACCTCGGCCCGCACCGGGATAGCCTGCTCGTCCAGGGCAATAGACACCTCGGAGGCCAGGGCGATCTCGTTGAGGGAGGTGGCTACCCCGCCCCTGGTGGGGTCCTTGAGGCAGTGTACTCCTGCTCCCGCCGCCTGCAAGATGGCCGCCGTCAGGCCGTGCAGAGGCGCGGTGTCGCTCTCGACATCGGTCTCGATTTCCAGCGCCTCGCGGGCCAGCATAACCGCGATGCCGTGGTCCCCCACCGTACCGCTCAGGAGCACCTTGTCGCCGGGCTGCACCTGACTCTGACCGATAGGCCATGTGGCCTGCACCACACCCACGCCTGCCGTGTTGATGAACACCCCGTCGGCCTTGCCCCGCTGCACAACCTTGGTGTCGCCCGTGACGATAGCCACACCCGCTTCCCTGGCCGCCTCTGCCATCGAATTGACGATGAGGCGCAGCTGGTCCATCGGGAAGCCCTCCTCCAGTATGAAGCCGGCCGACAGGTAGAGCGGCTGCGCGCCCGACATGGCGAGGTCGTTGATAGTGCCGTGTACGGCCACCTTGCCGATGTCGCCGCCCGGAAAAAAGAGCGGGCTGACCACATAGGTGTCGGTGGTGAACGCCATGAGGGGGCTTGTCGAACCTGCGCTTTCGACCTTAAAGGTGGCCGCATCGTCCATCCGGTCGAGCATCGGGTTGGAGAAGGCCGGGGCGAACACGCCCTCGATGAGATTGTGCGTAGCCTTGCCGCCGCTGCCGTGGCTGAGGGTGATACGCTCGTCGCGCAGGTGGAACTTCTGCCGCCTCGCCTGCCGCACCCGCTCGATCTTATCCAACGCCTCGGAGAGCGTTTGTCCGCCCTTGCTTGTTTTGTTGTTGATGCTGCTCACGAATAAGGCTCCTTTACGCTTCCGGCAAGTGGGAAGTTGTCACGGGTGGGGAGGAGGGGATGGTCGTTCTGTGTTTCCCTGGTAAGATTATACCAGATGGTGCGGACAACCGGCTGCGAAGCGCAGGCGGTGGAGGCCCAAACCCTGCATGCACGGACGCGCGCTTGCAGAAGAAGGCAACAAGTGCTATTAAGTTACTGTGGCCGAACCCGTTTGCACACGAACCTGTGGAGGCACCATGCTCAGGCAGAAACGCTTTGCGTCGCTATTGTTTGTAGTCCTTACTCTAGGGGTCTTTTTGTCCCTGCGGGCGGATGTGCCGGCCTCCGGCCCGGCGGCTCCCGCCACAGGCCCCACGCTCTTGCCGGCCGGCTTCAGCGTGGAGGTGTTTCAGACGGGACTACGCACCCCGCGCTTGCTTTCGTTCTCGCCCGAAGGGGACTTATATGTCGCCGACATAGATTCGGGTAATATAGCCGTGCTGCCCGACCGCGACCACGATGGCAAGGCCGACTCCGTAGTTACTTTCGCCTCCGGGTTCAACTCGCCCAATAACGTCGCCTTCCACGACGGCGCGGTATACGTGGGAGAGGTGGGGAGGGTCTGGCGGTTGGTTGACACCAACGGAGATCTGGTAAGCGACACACGCTCAGTGGTTGTAGACAACCTGCCCGCCAATGGGCGGCACAAGACCAAGACGGTCGGCTTTGGCCCCGACGGTAAGCTCTACTTAAACGTAGGCTCGTTCAGTGATGATGCCCCCGAAAGCCCCGGACGGGCTACGATCAAGCAGTACAACGCGGACGGCAGTGGGGGTAAGGTATTTGCATCCGGCCTGCGTAACACGGTCAGCTTTGCCTGGGACCCTGTTACCGGGCAGATGTGGGGGGTGGACAACGGCGCGGACGACCTGGGGCGCAACCTGCCTCCCGACGAGTTGAACCGCCTTGTGGAGGGCGGCGACTATGGTTATCCGTACTGCATAGGCAACAAACAGCCTAACCCTGTGTTGTCCGGGGGCAACTGCGCCAAGACCCTACCGCCCGCCGCGACTTTCCCTCCCCATTCAGCGCCCCTGGGGATGGCCTTCTATGCAGGGCCGGTATCGTCGTTCCCCTCTCAGTACTGGGGTGGGCTTTTCGTGACGCAACACAGCATCCAGTACCCTGAAGATAGGGGCATCGTGTTTGTGCCGTTCAAGGCCGGCAGTCCCTCCGGTCCCCCCCAGACGTTCGTTTCCACCGGCGCTACATGGATAGGGCTGGCGGTAAGCCCTTATGACGGCTCGCTGTTCGCGTCCCAGGATAGGACCGGCACAATCTACAGGATTCGGTACACTCAGCCTGCGACCCCCGCTACGCTCATGCCCGTGCCGCCTTCGGGCGCTGAGCCCACGGCGGTGCCGGGCAAGCCCAGGCCCAGGCTTGAGGCACAACTGCCGGGCGTAGGCAGGTGCTTTGCAGAGACGGGTAAGTGCCTGCGTGGAGCCTTTTTGGATTACTGGTTCGAGCACGGGGGCCTTGAGCAGTTCGGGTTCCCTGTAACAGCTGAGTTGTCCGAAAAGCTGGACGACGGCAAGACTTACATCGTGCAGTACACGGAGCGGGCGCGCTTTGAACTACACAATGAGAATAGGGGCAAGGAGTCTTATGTGCTGCTCGGCAGGCTCGGCCTCGACCTGACGCTGGGCAGAGGTGGGGAAGCTCCTTTCAAGCCGGCCTCACCCTGCGACGGCTGTAAGTTGCGCTACTTCAACCAGACCAACCATTTCTTAGGGCAAGAGTTCGCAGCCTACTGGCAGAGCAACGGGGGTATACCCGTCTTTGGCTATCCGCTCTCCGAGGCGTTCATGGAGCGGAGCAAGACCGATGGCAAGACTTATCTCGTGCAGTACTTCGAGCGCAACCGGCTGGAGTACCACCCTGAGAACAAAGGCGCTCGCTCCGAAATCCTGCTGGGCCTGCTGGGGGTGCAAACCTACCAGGACACCTATGGAGCACGTCCTTAGCTTTCCCTCTCCTATAGCCCTCGATTGTACCTAACCATGTGCGAGCGCATGGGAGGAGCCTTAGCAGGCCGGCAGATGTGTGCAGCCTGGCTACTTGTGCGTGACCACCATCGTGCCTATCGGCGCCCAGTTGAACATCCACTTGGACGCCTCGACCGGCAGGTTGACGCAGCCGTGCGACATCGGTTGGCCGAAATTGTTGTGCCAGTACGCGCCATGCAGGGCATAGCCTGAATAAAAGTACATCGTGTAGGGCACGTTGGGCAGATAGTAGTACTCTGCGCCCTCGCCGCCTTTCATCGTTGTGGAGGCATACTTGGCATAGACGCGATAGGTTCCTTCTACGGTGGGGTGGCGGGGCAGGCCGGAACTCATCTTGGAGGAGTAGACGGGGGTCTGGCCTTCATAGGCAGTCATCACCTGCTTGCCGATGCTCACATCTATCCACTTGGGGCCGAACGCGCCCATCGGCGGGGCCGGTTCCTCTACGGGGGCGGTAATGGGCACGTTGTTGTTCTGGTCGTTGCCCTTCACAATGGTGAGCACCTGGCCTACCGTGACGAGGTTAGGGTCCGTCAGCTTGTTCAACTGCATCAGCGCCTCTACGGTGGTGCTGAACCTGACGGCGATATTGGCTAGAGTATCGCCCGCCTGCACGGTGTACTGCACAGGCTTGCCCGGCTCGGCTTTTGAGGCAGCCTGGGCGGGCTGAGGCGTGGTCGTGGGCGCTGCCACAATGGGCGCGGGCGGTTGGGTGGCGGTGACGACGGGGACTGCTGGGGCGGAAGTGGAGGTAGGCGGCACGGGCATGTGCGTAGCGGGAGGCTGCGTAGGGGCGGGTTGGTTGTTGCCCGGTATGTTGATTACCTGCCCCACGTACAGATAGCTGGAAGGCGAGATACCGTTGGCGGCGGCCAGAGCCTCTCGGCTCACTCCAAACCGCTGGGCGACGGCAATCAGGCTGTCGCCCGGCTGTACCTTGTAAGTAGCGGGGTTTGCCTGTGGCTGCGGAGGCTGCGGCCCGGCGGGCGCGGTTGTGGCTGTGGGTGCGGGCGGCGGGGCGCTCTGCCCGCCTACGGCCAGCACTTGTCCTGCGTAGATCGTGGTCGAGCCGAGGCCGTTGGCGCGTATCAGGGCATCAATGGTCGTGCCGTAGCGAACCGCGATGTCGCTCAAGGTGTCGCCGGTCTGCACCACATAGGTCGAGCCGCCTGCCGGTGGCCTGGGCGAGGTTTGCTGCGAGCCGGGCGAGGGTATGGTGAGGGTCTGCCCGGCGTAGATCGTCGAGCGATTCGGCAGGTTGTTGGCCGTTACGATAGCGTCTACCGTCACGCCATAGCGAGCAGCGATGCTGATGAGGGTATCGCCCGGCTGCACTTTATAGCTGCCGGCGGCGAACACGGCCGGTACTCCCACCACCAGGAACAGCAGCGCGACCACCATGCCCCCGGCGATTTTGCGCCAGGTTTGCCCTATTTGTTGAGAGACAATTTTGCTTTGCAACTGGCTTCCCTCCAGGTCTAGAACGAGCGGTTTTCCACATGCGCTCGACTTCTTACGTGTCTGTAATCCATGATAGCATCGCGGGATGCCCCCGTCAATAGCCGATTATGTCTACTTTATGCACATCCGGGCGGGCTGCCGGCACTGTGGAAGCTCTCCGGCTTGGGCAAAGCGGGGCTAGCGCCGGTTGACTGCGTAGATGCCGAGCAGCACAAGCAGACCGCCGCTTATCTGGAAGGGGGAAAGGCCCTCGCCGAGCAGGGGCACGGCTACAAGGGCGGTTATCACCGGCTGCGACAGGAGGGTGACGGAGGCGATGGGGGCGGGCAGGTGGCCCAGGGCATAGTTGATGGAGAGCCAGCCGAGCACATGGGAGATGAGGCCCAGAGCGGCCAGGGCCATGTACTGGTTGGGAGCGTAGCCTGAGAGCGGCTCGCCCCTGATGAGCACGTAGGCCAGCAGCACGGCTGCGGCGACGGCGGACGACAGCCACATGAACGGCAGCGTACCTACGTAGCGGCGGGCGCGTTGCGTGCCCAGCATGTAGCCGGCGTAGAAAAAGCTGCCGGCGAGGGCAAGCAGGTCGCCCAGCCCCAGGCGAGGGTGCTCAAAGGCGTCGCGGCCCACCACCACGACCGCCCCAAGCACCGCCAGGGCCATGCCCAGTCAGAAGCGATTCTTCAGCCGTTCTCGGAACAGCACGGTTGCCCCGATGCTCACCCAAAGGGTAGAAGTGTTGCCTAGGAGGGTAGCGTTGGCCGCCGAGGTCAGCAGCAGCGAACTGTTCCACAGGGCGAGGTCGCAGGCGAAGAACAGCCCGGCCAGAGCGGTAAGGGCCATGCCGACCCTGGTTATTTTCCGGCCCTGTTGCTCCTGAGAGCGCCCCCTGGCGGCCTGCAATATCAAAGGCAGCGCCAGTACTGCGGTGGCTATGGCTACCCTGTAGAAAGCTGACACCGGCCCGGCCACCGCCGCCCACTTGGTGAAGATCGCCGAAAAGCCGATGCACACCGCCCCCACGCCGAGCGCTGTGTACGCTCTGGTCGTCGTAGCGCTGAGTCGAGAGTTCTGAGCTTTGGGTTGGGCCTTTGTGATGTTCATAGAGGATTGTACAGTCGTTGCCGGTATGCCTATCTAGGAGAGTTCGCACCTAAGCACTTTGCGGCCCTCCGGCAAACTCACGCGATGTCGGCAACCCCTGCCGCCTCGGCCACCGCCGACTCTTGCTCCTGGTACTGTAGTTGGTACAGGCGATAGTAGTAGCCGTTGCGGGCGAGCAGTTCTTCGTGCGTGCCGTCCTCCACCACCTGGCCTTTGTGTAGCACAATAATGCGGTCCACATGCTTGATGGTTGAGAGGCGGTGGGCGATGATGATGCTGGTGCGCCCCTGCATCAGCTTGTACAAGGCATCTTGTATCAGAGCCTCGGTCTCGGTGTCCACGCTTGAGGTAGCCTCGTCCATCACCAGCAGCACCGACGGGTTGAAGGCGATGGCGCGGGCGAAGGTGAGCAGTTGGCGCTGGCCCACCGATAGGTTCGAGCCGCGCTCTTTCACCTCATGCTCATAGCCGTCGGTCATGCGTGCGATGAAAGTGTCGGCGTTGACGAACTCGGCGGCGCGGCGCACCTCCTCATCGCTGATATCCTCATCGAGCAGGCGGATGTTGCGGGCGATTGTGCCTGAGAAAAGCACCGGGTCTTGCAGCACCACCCCTATCTGCCTCCGCAGGTCGGTCTGTTTCGCGTCGCGCACGTCCACCCCGTCGAGCAGAATCTGGCCGCCCTGCACGTCGTAGAAGCGACTGAGCAAACTGATGATGCTGGTCTTGCCCGCGCCCGTCGCGCCCACGATGGCAACGCTCTTGCCCGCCGGTATGTGGAAGTTGATGCCTTTGAGCACCGGCTCGTCTGGGTTGTAGGCGAACTCCACGTTGCGGAACTCGATGTCGCCCACCACCTTGCCGAGCGGCTTTGGGTTGGGGCGGTCTACTATGGTAGGCTGCTCGTCGAGCAGCATAAAGACTCGCTCGGCGGCGGCCATAGCCCCTTGCATAATATTGTACTTCTCGGCAAGGTCGCGGATCGGCTGGAAAGCGCGCTCGGTGTACTGGAAGAAGGCCACCAGCACGCCGATTTGTACCACCCCCGCGAGCACCGACCCCGAAGCGTACCAGAGCAGGCCCGCCGTCGCCAGCACCGATAAAAAGCTAACTATCGGGAAGAAGTAGCAAAAGGCTTTCAAGGCGTCTATGTTGGCTTGCAAGTAGCTATGGTTGAGGGCGTCGAACTCGCCGAACTTCCGCCGCTCGCGGTTGAACAGTTGCACTACCAGCATGCCCGACAGGTTCTCCTGCAAAAAGGCGTTGACCTTCGCCAGCCTGACGCGCTGTTGACGATAGCTGGTACGCATCTGCTTCTGGAAGACAAAGCTCACTAGGGCAATGAGCGGCAGCACCGCCAGCGTAATCAGGGCCATCTGCCAGTTGAGCAGAAAGAGCACCACCACCACGCCCACCAGTATCACCAGGTCGCCTACGACCGTCACCACTCCCGACCCGATGAACTCGTTGAGGGCGTCCACGTCGTTGGTGAGGCGGCTGATCAGGCGGCCCACCGGGTTGCGGTCGAAGTACGCGAGCGACTGGTATTGCAGGTGCGAGAATATCTGCTTACGAAGGTCAAACATGACGTTCTGACCGATCACCTGCATGATATAGTTCTGGCCGTAGCGCAAGACGAACGACATGGCAAGCGCGCCTATGAAAGCTACGATGATCGGCGGCAGCAAGTCGAGCCGAGGAGGGAGGGGCCTGGTGCCGTCGGTGGGCGCGATGGCGTTGTCAATAGCCAACTTAGCCAGGTAAGGCCCTGCAAGCTCGGCCCCCGCGTTGGCGAATATCAGCAGCAGGGCGAACGCCGCGTTGCGCTTGTAGGGCGCCAGGTAGCGTAGAATTCGCCGCATCAGGCGGGCGTCGTATGCTTTGCCTAGTATCTCATCTTCGTGTACTGGACCACTGCTCATTTATTACCTCTATCTCTGTCCGTTATCCATTACGATGCCAACGGGTCCACACCCAATTCGCCCGACAGCAGTTCCCGCCTGTACATGCCGGCATACATGCCGCGCTTTGCCGTCAGTTCGGCGTGGGTTCCCCGCTCCGCGATTTTGCCGTCGTCCAGCACAAGTATCTGGTCGGCATCTTTCACGGTAGAGATGCGCTGGGAGATAATGATGCTGGTGCGGTCCGCCATTACTTCGCGCAGGCCGGCCAATATCTCCGACTGGGTGTGGGTATCTATGCTGGAGAGCGAGTCGTCGAGGATGAGGATAGCCGGGTCGCGCATAACAGCGCGGGCCAGAGCGGTGCGCTGCTTCTGGCCGCCTGAGAGGGTCACGCCCCGCTCGCCTATCACCGTTCCTATGCCGGCGGGAAACTGGTCCAGATCCTGGCTGAGTCTGGACACCTCGACCGCCCTGTTGACCTTCGCAGGTTGCGGCTCGTCCACCCCGAACGATACGTTTTCGCTGAGGGAGGTGGAGAACAGGAAAGTATCTTGCGGCACGTAGCCGATGTTGCGGCGCAGCACCTCAAGGGGTATCTGCCGAACGTCCACCCCGTCCACCAGCACACGGCCCTCCTGAGCGTCATGCACGCGGGTGATCAGATTGACGATGGAGGTCTTGCCCGACCCTGTAGCGCCGACGATAGCCAGGGAAGTACCCACAGGGGCATGGAACGACACTTCGTTCAGCACCTCATAGCTGCCGTACTTGAGCGACACATGATCGAAGCGGATGTCGCCCCGGATCGTCTCTACTTCGAGGGTAGCTTCGTTGTTGGCGATCTTGGACTGTTGTCCCATCAGCTCGCGGATGCGGTGCATGGAAGCCGCGCCCTGCTGGTACAGCGATACCACCCAGCCCAGGGCGATCATCGGCCAGGCCAGCAGCGACAGGTAGCCGAGGAACTGCACAAACTGCCCCAGCGTCAGCCCGCCGCTTATCACCTCGTTGCCGCCCACGTAGAGCACCGCTGCCGTCGCCAGCCCCAGCACCAGCGCCATAAGGGGCCACAGCATCTGGTTGACCCGTTGGTACAACAGGCTGCGGCGTAGGTAGTCGCGGCTTGCATCGGAGAAATGCTTGACTTCGTAGTCTTCCTGGGCATACGCCTTTACCACTCGGATACCGGAGAAGTTCTCCTGGGCATAGGTGGAGAGCGCCCCGAACTGAGCTTGCACCCGTTCGTAGCGGGTGTGCATGCGCCGGCCCAGGATGATGAACGACACGCTCACCATCGGAAGGGCCAACATGAGTATAAGAGCCAGCTTGAGGTTGATCGTCAGCATAAGCACCGAGGCGAGAATGAACATCAGCACTGTACGAACGCTGTTGGAGAGGCCCGGCCCCAGGAAGGCACGCACCGACGACAGGTCGTTGGTGGCGCGGGCCATAATGTCGCCGGTGTGCATGCTGTGGAAGAAGCCCTGGTGCATCTCCTGGAGGTGGGCGAACAGGTCGTTACGCAGTTCGTACTCCACAAAGCGTCCTACGGCGTTGATGAGATAGCGGCCAAAGAAGTCGCCCACGCCCTGCACGGCGGCGAGCAGCAGGATAAGACCGGCTATCCCGATAACCTCGTCCGCAGGCCCACCCGTCTTGAGCTTGTCTACGGCGTTGCCTACCAAATAGGGTAGGGACAAAGCAAGGAAAGTAGTGCATACAATAGCGAACGCCCCACCCAGCAGCCGCCCTTTGTAGCGAAGTAGATAGGGGATGAGGGACTTGAGGTCGTGCAAACCGAGACTCCTTAGATGTTTACCTTTTTATGACGGAATTAATAGTATACAGTATATTACACGCATCAGGCTGCGACCTCAGATGTATTTTTCGGGCAAATCGGCACGATGCCGGCGCTCTGGCAATAAGAGTAGACCCGATGAATGCCCACACTTTAAGCGGTTTACGCGGTGCTCGATAACTCTGCCTGCAGGCGGAGACATACTTCCCTGTGTCAATTCAGGCTCAGAATGACAAAAGGTAGTATGTGCTGTTTTCGTCGGCAAGGTGGTCCACCACAGCTTCAGATGTGGGCAATCACCACGTAACTGTCCCACACGCGGTGGGTTAACATAGTGGTGAGGGATGCATCGCGAATTTGGCCCAAAAATCGACTGCTGGTGGGGCAACATCTCATAGATCCTGATCGTTTTTACCCCTCTGTTGGGGAATTAAAACTCGCCCACCGTTTGTGGGACCATTACCCGTCCCCCTCTATGTTGTAGGCGCAGGCCATCCATGATACAATCGCCTATACATAATTTGAGGGGGCTTGAGGCCGGCTTTGGGCACTGGCATAGCAGACGACGTAGTGGAAGAATTAGGAGCCGCCGCTTCCCACCCCGGCGAGGGTGAGGACAGGCCGTCGGCCCTCAGCCGACCGCTGATCATAGCAGGGCTCATTCTGGCGACGGCGCTGTCGGCCCTTGACAGCACCATCATCACAACCGCCCTTCCTACTATAGTGGGGGTACTGGGAGGGCTGCCGCTCTACTCGCTGGTGGTAGCCGCCTTCTTGCTGACGGCTACCACTACGGTTCCTCTCTACGGCAAACTGTCCGACATGTACGGTCGCAAGCCGGTGTTTATGTTCGGCGTGGCGCTCTTTATCGTGGGGTCCGCGCTGTGCGGGCTGGCGTGGGACATGCCCTCGCTAATCGCTTTTCGTGCGCTACAGGGCCTGGGCGCGGGGGCTATCGTGCCGGTGTCGCTTACTATAATAGGCGACCTGTTCGAGATCGAGGAGCGGGCGCGGTTGCAAGGCATCTTCGGCTCGGTGTGGGGCGTGTCGAGCATCGTGGGGCCGTTGGTGGGCGGGGCAATTGTGCAGTTCTTCGACTGGCGGTGGGTCTTTTTCATCAACGTGCCGGTGGGCATATTGGCCGCGCTGCTGGTGTTCCTATCGCTGCGCGAACCTGCCATCCACAACCGCGAGCGAGTGGACGTGGCGGGAGCCGTAACGCTGACGTTGGGCGTGGGGCTTGTGCTGGTTGGGCTGCAATCAGGCTCGCGGAGCGGCTGGGCATCTCCCGTGAGCTTGCTTATCTGGGCGGGCGCACTCCTCCTGCTGGCCCTGTTTGGCTTTTTCGAGAGGCGCGCCGCCTCGCCCGTGCTGTCGCTCAGTCTGCTCAGGCGTCCGGTGATCGCCGTGCCTTGTGTCGCCGGGCTGCTGGCGGGCGGCGTGTTGATCGGCTACGCAGCATACGTACCTCTGCTGGTGCAGGGGGCGTGGGGCGGCACGCCGATTGAAGCTGGGCTGATAATAGCGCCGATGTCAATCGGTTGGCCTCTTGCCTCGACCGCCAGTGGCCGCCTGATCCGGCGTTTCGGCTACTATACCCCGGTGGTCGGCGGCATGTTGCTCATCCTGTTGGGCACGGCGATGCCGATCACGCTGAGGTTGATAGAGGACATACCGTTGAAGGCCGTCATCATCGGCATGGCCTCTGCCGTCACAGGGGCGGGCTTTGGGGCAAGTACCACTTCAATGCTGATAGCGTTGCAAGTGTCGGTTCCCTGGCGGGAGCGGGGAATCGCCACTGCCTCGGCGCAGTTTTTCCGCAACATGGGGCAGGCGGTGGGGGCCACTGTGTTGGGTGTGGTGTTGACCGTAGCGTTGACCCCGATCCTTGCTTCCGAGCGCGTGCAGGCTCTAGCGGCAGGGATGCCGGCGGCCACAAAGGTCGGGGCCGACCCCACCCTGGGTCCCATCAACGTACTGTTCGACCTCGACTTGCGTCTTACCCTTGCCCCCGAAACGCGAGGCGCCCTACAGAGTGCGCTCGCCGATAGTCTTTGGTGGGTATTCGGGGCGATGCTCTTGATGGCTGCGGTGGGTGCGCTGGTGGCGACTCGCTTTCCCAGGGAGGTGCAGACGGCAGAGGGAAGGCTGGCGGCTTGAATCATTTATACTTCATTACTTATCCGAACTTATCCGACTATTCCCACTATGGAGGAGCATAATGAGCAACAGCGAATGGTACAAGGATGCGATCATCTACGAGCTGCACGTCAAGGCGTTCTTCGACAGCACCGGCGACGGCATAGGCGATTTCAATGGGTTGACCCAGAAGCTCGACTACTTGCAAGACCTCGGCATTGATTGCATCTGGCTGCTGCCCTTCTTCGTGTCGCCCCTGCGCGACGACGGCTACGACATCGCGGATTATTTCGCCATTAACCCCGACTACGGCACAGTAGGCGACTTTAAGAAGTTCCTTCGGGAGGCCCACAGGCGGGGCATACGGGTGCTGGCCGACCTTGTGCTGAACCATACTTCCGACCAGCATGCCTGGTTCCAGGAGGCACGTGCCTCCAACAACCCACGCAAGCGTAACTACTACGTCTGGAGCGATACTCATAAAAAGTACGAGGATGCGCGCATTATCTTCACCGACACCGAACGCTCCAACTGGGCATGGGACGACGTGGCGCAGAAGTACTACTGGCACCGTTTCTTCAGCCACCAACCCGACCTTAACTACGACAGCCCCGACGTGCGCCGCGCCATGCTCAAGGTGATGCGCTACTGGCTCGACATGGGCCTGGATGGCTTTCGGTGCGATGCTGTGCCCTATCTGTACGAGCGGGAGGGGACCAACTGCGAGAACCTGCCTGAGACGCACGAGTACAGTAAGATGCTGCGCCGGTACATAGATGAGCACTAT
>JBBSIX010000024.1:0-18884 GCA_038231875.1 Chloroflexia bacterium
ATTCAGGCTCCTCTGAAAATAGAGATTACGAAGGGTAGGGGCACGGCGCGCCGTGCCCCTACGGACGTGCACATTTTCATTGTCGGTTGTGGCATGAGGGCCATGATTACTCAGAATGATAAGGTGCAATATAGGTGAGCATAACCAGTTGGGATTGCACTCCAGTGTTATGCACAAAGATGTGGGTAATCAAGAAAGTAAAGTATCAACTACATGGTCCCAGGTGATATTCTCTACTTTCCCCCGGCCCGCTTTGCCTAGGCGTTCTGCGCGCCCCGCATCGGAGGCGAGGGCCAAGAGGGAGCGGGCGAGGGCTTGCGGATCGGGCGGGGTGATCAGGCCGGTGCTGTTGTCCTCGACGAACTCCAACACCCCGCCGGCATCATCTGTGGTTATAACAGGGCGGGCGGCTTGCAAAGCCTCTATTGCGCCGTAGCCATAATCTTCGTCTACAGGGGCAAAATAGACCGCACGGGCGTTGGAGTAGAGGCGGGAAGCCTCGGCGTCCGACACGAACCCAGCGAACTCTACCCGGCCCGCTACGTCGAGGCGCGCGGCCAGCCGCTTCAGATTGCCCGCTTCGGGGCCTGTGCCCGCGATTACGGCCCTTATGCCGGGAGCATAGCGCAGCGCTTCGAGCAGCAGGTCGAGCCGCTTGGCCGCGTCAAGTCGGTTCAACGAGAAGATGTAGTTGCCGTATGGGCCGGGAGTGAGGTCCAACTCAGCCCGCACCGGCGGGTAGAGGGGCGTACCCTCCAGACCGTTGAAGCGGCGCAGGCGCTCGGCCACGTTGCGCGAGATGGTGTATACCCGGCGGCTCTCCCCCAACGTCTTGCGGTCCACATCGAGCACGAAGCGGCGCACCTGCCTGTCCTCCGGCGAGCCTGTGAAGTCGGACAGGGGAGTGCCGTACCAGTCGTACACCTGCCTGAACTGGTGGACCAGCCAGGTCACTTTGTTGGGGTGTTGCACGGCATAGGAGGGGAACTTGGTGCAAATCGCCAGGTCTATCCTTTGCCCATCGGCCTCGGTTATATCGAGCATGCGCCAGGCCAGCACGCTCGATACAAGCTGCTTGCGGGGGTACCACTTGTAGGGCAGGGCCACCACCGCCACCTTGTGCCCCCGCGCCTGGAGCGCACTACGCAGCCCGTCCACCAGCACTTCGTTGCCGCCATAGACGAACGGAACCTGGGCGGTGCAGATAGCAATACGCAAACTCTCCGTCATCAGCCTTCAGCCGTCTGCTGCTGCCCCTCACCTGTTGCCTGCTGCCCGGCCTCCAACGTTTGTACCCGCTCATCGAGTGCCTGCCACTCGCGGCCCATTCGCTCCTGGTAGGCGTACATCTCGACGACCGCGCGGGCCAGGGCGGAGTTGTAGCTGTTTTGCTGCTCAATGATCGGATTGATGTACCAGCGCAGCAGCAGGCGCACCAGCCGCTTGGCATAAGCGCCCAGGCGACCCACTATGCGCCGCTCCCAGGTGATAGGCAGGTGCGCCGACACGAACCATGTATCGTTCACGCTCTCCACGCTGCGCCGCAACTCGGCCAGGTTGAGGGCGTGCGGGCCATCGGGGTCGGCCACCGTAAAGCGCGCCCGCCGCTCCTGTATCTGCCCTCGCAGTTCCCCCAGAATAGCAGCAACGTCCGGTTGGGTTGTTTGGTTGTTGCTCATAAAGATTGGCGAGATGCAAACATACCTCGCCGCAGTTGTACCTCTCGCATAGCCGTTATGCGTCGCCGGCTTCTTTGGACCTCAGTTCATCCAGTTCTACCGCAAGAGCGGCGGCGGCGTTGCTGTTCTTGGAGACAAGGCCCGCCAGCAGGAGCGAAAGGAGGGCCGTTCGAGCTTCCAGGTTGCTCAACTGCCAGGAGATTTCACGAAGGGCGCGGGCAGTTACGGCATTGTACTCTATTTGTCGTTGCATAGTAGGCCACAAGTAGAGGCGGTTGAACAGGTGGCGCAGCCTGCTTTGCAGCGAGCGGTTGCGCCTGCCGGCGGCGCGCGGATTTGCCCGTCCGTACACCTGCCACCGGCCCATCACCTCACCTATGTGGCTTTGCAAGGCGTTCAGTCTGCTTTCCACTGTGGCTGCATGATTGTGACTTTGGCCGGGGCTGCCGCTCGGCAGGCGGTTGTCGAGCAGACTGAGCGAGGCCGTGCGGTCCGCAGTGGGCATGTCGCCCGTCAGCCGGGCGGTTTCGGCGGGCAGAAAGTCGAAGGCCACCTGCTCCGGCGTGTAGTGCTTGACCACGAAGCGCAGCCGGTTGGCGTGGTAGTAGCTGTAGTAGAGGCTGCCATGCCGGTCATATGTGACCGACTCGGCATGATAGGCGACGGCTCGCGGCTGGTACAAGGTGCGCCAGCCTTCCTGTTCAGCCCGCCGGCAGAGGTCTACGTCCTCGAAAAAGACGGGGTAGAACGACTCGTCGAAGAAGTTGAGCGCCCGGCCCACCTCGCGGCGCACGGCAAGAGCGGCCCCAGTCACGAACGGCACAACCTGGGCTTGCTCGTACTGACCCCTGTCTTTCTCGCCCCGCCCGATATGCTCGGTCGTGCCCAACGGAAAGTGGACGATGCCGCCCGCGTGCTGTATTGTTTGGCGGTCGGGGTAGAGTATCTTGCTGCCCACGATGCCGACATCAGGGTAAACGTCGAGCGTCTCCACAACCGACGATAGCCACCCCCGGTTCAGTTGCACATCGGGGTTGACCGTTGCCAGCACATCGCCGCTCGACATAAAGAGGCCCACGCTGACTGCGCCCGCAAAGCCCCGGTTCTCGCCAAGCTCCACCACCTCTACGCCGGGGAAACGGCTGCGGACCAGATCAACGCTGCCATCCTCGGAGCCGTTGTCCACCACAATGATCTCGCAGCGCGGGTAGTCAAGCTCCAGCAGCGAACTGAGGCATGCATCGATATAGGCTGCCGTGTTGTAGCTCACCACAACGATGGAGGCGAAATGCGGCTCTGATAGCGGTTGGGTCATGTGTGTCATCTCTTCGAGGTGCATTATAAGGGCAGTTGGGGTAGAGGGCAAATAGAGGTTGCGCTTCCGCCCAGCCGCCGGTATAATTAGGCGATGGACGCCTGGCCTTCAAGCGTCTCGCGGTCCCGCAACGGCTTCCCCTTCCCGCTCCGTAAAGATTGGAGTTCTATCCCCTATGTCATCCTTGCGCGACTGGTATCTCTCACTGATCACTTTGGCCGTGTTCCTGTTCGGGTTGCAGCCCGGCTTTTCCGCCCTGCCGGCTACGCCCTCGGCCCCACCGCAGGCTGCTGTTGCTCGCCCCTACCATGTGGGAATACAGGCGGGGCACTGGAAGAACAACGAACTGCCTGAGCAGCTTTCCCGCCTGGAGGGCAGCGTGGGCACTTCGGGCGGGGGCCGCACCGAGGTGGACCTCAACCTGGACGTGGCGAAGCGGGTGGTGGCCTTGCTGCGTGCGTCGGGCGTAGTGGTAGACCTGCTTCCGGCCACCGTGCCCACCGGCTACTCGGCTGACGCTTTTGTGGCGATCCACGCCGACGGCAATAGCTCCCCCGCCGCCAGGGGCTTCAAGATCAGCACAAGGTGGCGCAGCGTGGTGGCGGTGCAGGATGCCCGCCTGATGGAGACGCTGACCAGCGAGTACCGCCTGGCGACGGACCTGCCCGAAGACGGCAGCGTAACCCGCAACATGCGTGGCTACTACGCCTACTCTCCCTGGCGGCTCAACTATCGCGTGTCGAACTACACCCCTGCCGCCATCGTCGAGGTGGGCTTTATGACCAACGCCTCCGACCGTGCGGTGATGTTCAATAGGACGCAGCAGGTGGCCTCGAGCATAGCCGCAGGGGTGACGGCTTTCCTCAAAGCAACCTACGGCAGCCCCACCCAGGCGCGGGCTTACGGCTACGGCATCGTGGACGGCGATCTTGTGCCGGATGCCCCGGCCCCTCCCAAAGCCGCTTCTACGCCCATCACGACGCTGGTGCAGGGCGACTGGCAGGCGCTGATGATGGGTAAGCCTCTTATCAACGTTTACGCGGGGCCGGGCGGCGGCAGCCTCGTCGCCCAGCTGCCCAGGGGAGAGTTCTACCATGCGACGGCGCGTAAAGGCGACTACTACATGCTGGACCTGCCCGGCGGCAAGAGCGGCTGGGTGCATCGCAACGGGGTGATCATCCAGACGGAGAAGTAGGCGGAGCCTACTCAGGGCTGCCGACCGAGCCTTCCACCCGCTTCCAGGCGTTCGTGGCCGCCAGCACAGCCGAGGCCGAGGCGGGCAAGGGGCCGTAGCGGGCTTCCAGGTAGGCCGAGGTGATGGCGGCCAGTTCGGGGCGCAATCGGGGCATGGCCCCCGAAAGCACAGCTAGGTACTCGATAGGGGTCTGCTGCGGGGCGCGAGGGTGGCCTTTCTCTGCGGCCAGCGTTTGAAGGCGGGCGTATATCTGCCGCACCGACAGCGTGCCTGCCCATTCCGGGTTGCCGCGCAAGGCCGCCAGTTCGTCGGCGGGCGCGGCCTCTGCCCCCTTGCCTCGCCGGAAGCGTGCCAACAGCGCCTGCAACCAGGCTAGCGCCTGCTGCTTGAGCAACTCCCAAGAACCAAAGCTCTCGCGGTCCTCCGGCAAGCTCTTGACCCTGGTCGCTCTGGTGCGGCTGAACAGGCGGGCGGCTACGAGCAGCCCCACGATCACCACAACAGCAGTTACGACAATTGCGGCCCCGAAGAAGAAGTTTTGCAACTCGGCGGGCATCTGTTGCGGTGTGCCCTTCTCGAACTGCCTACGCAACTCGCCCAGGGGATCAAACGTGGACGTTGCGCCTCGTGGCCCTTTAGCCGGCCCGGCCTCGACCTGGGGCAGTATCAGGCTCAGGAATCGGAAGATCGGCAGCAGTATAAGATAGATGATGTAGCCGACTGTGAGCAGCACAAAGCTGACTATGTTGCCCGCCACCTCCAACAGCCCTCCCAGGCTGAACGCCCCGCTCAGTATGCCCAGCAGGAGCACGCCCGCCACGCTGACCAGCAGCACCGCGCCCCACATCGGCCCGCCCAGCGCGCCGACCTCGCGCCGTATTAGCTCGCGGTTGCCCAGAGCCATCGCAAGCAGCGAGACGGTGAAGAACCAGATCGGCAAAGTGCCCAGCGCAGCCCACACGTCGGGGCCTCTCGTGCCCAGTACTATATTAGCCAACAGCACCGATGCGCTGATCACCACCAGGCCGGTGCCGAACGCCCGGTATGCAGTGTTGAAATCTACCCTCTGCGTAGAGCGGAAGCCGCCCAGCAGCCACACGGCCAGGCACACAAAGAGGGCAAAGCCCGCCCTCAGCAGCCACCAGGCCGAGAAGTCGCCCTGCGGGAAGTTCAGCGCAAGGAGCAGCCCAAGCGAGGCCGGCAACCCAACAACTGCCGCCGCCGGTTGAGCGCGCCTTGCGCTTACTCTCTTGCCCGATAGCGCCCGGTCCATCGCCCACCAGCCTGCCAACTCAAGCAGCGCCAACAGCGCAGGGTGAGGCACGGCGAAGGGCTTGATGCTGCCCAGCAGCGCACCCTCGAACAGCCAACCCGCCGCAAATATCCAGCAGGCGTCTATAGCGGCTATGGCTGCCGGCAGAGCGGCTGTGTTCGCGCGTCGAGCAACAATCATACAGCGTAGGCCCGGAAAGAGTAGATACAACAATCCTCAATATCCTAGTATACATCGCCGCCGCCCGGATGGTTCAGTCAGGCCCCCTACGATTTTTCCTCCACGCCTAGTCTGAACGCTTACGGCCCCGGTACTTGCTGGCCCTCGCCTTGACAATCTGGTAAAATACCGTTGCCCCTATCCTGGGCTTCTATTCTTCCCTTAATAAGAAAGGTGTCTTGTTCATGCGTCTCTCCCATCTTTGTAATCTCCTGCCTACACGCCTGGCTTTACCGGCGGCCTTGTTCCTAGTGTTGTTCGCCCTTGCGGGGTGCGATGTCGCCGGTGCGCCGCCCACGCCCACCCTGATACCCACGCCGGAGCCTACATTTACCCTTGCGCCCCCGCCTACGGATACGCCTGTGCCTCTGCCCACCGACACGCCTACTGTCGCCCCCACCAACACACCCACGCCTATCCCTCTGGCCGAGCGCAAGTACGTGCCCATCCTGGCTTACCACCATGTTCGCCCGTTCAGGCCGAGCGATACGGACGATGACCGAGGGTATATAGTGCCCCCGGCTACGCTCGAGAAGACGCTCAAGTACCTCAAAGAGAAGGGCTACACAGGCGTGGTGTCTCAGCAGGTGTACGATTATTACGCCAACGGCACGCCTCTGCCCGAAAAGCCGGTGATGCTGTCGTTCGACGACAACGACGG
Source organism: Chloroflexia bacterium (assembly GCA_038231875.1). Lineage (GTDB taxonomy): Bacteria > Chloroflexota > Chloroflexia > QHBQ01 > JADMIH01 > JADMIH01. The sequence continues at coordinate 6,343 of JBBSIX010000024.1, forward strand.
CACGCAGTACACCGAGGCTCTGCCTCTGCTCAAGAAGTATGGCTTCAACGCCACTTTCTTTATCATGACCGTGACCCTTGATAAAGAGAACTACATGAGCACGGAGCAGGTAGTTGACCTTGATAAGCAGGGCTTCGATATCCAGCCCCACACCTGGGACCACCACATGGTCATCAAGTACAAGACCGAGGAGGATTGGCAGACGCAGATTGTTGAGCCGAAAGCGTTGCTTGAGAAGTTGCTCGGCCACCCCACTCCCTTCTTCGCCTATCCTTACGGCATTTACGACTCGCAGGCCGCCGAGAAGATAAAGTCCTATGGCTACAAAGCCGCCTTCCGCCTCAGCGAAAACATGGACGACCAGACCGATCCCCTGTTCGCCATCAAACGCTACATCGCCAATCCCTACTTCACTGAGGACCAATTGGATCAGGTGCTGGATGGCACGTGGTAACGCTGCACACATAAGCCGGAACTGCTTACGCGGTCTTGCTTTGCGGCATGGAAACTCCGCGTCCGGTAGAGCATGCGTATAGCTTTAATCGCCCCGTTCGGCTTACGGCCAAAGGGCACTGTATCGAGCCGGATGCTGCCCCTGGCCCATGCGCTGGCGGGCAGGGGCCACCTTGTGCGGGTGGTTGTGCCGCCCTGGGATGACCCCTCTGCCCTTCCCGGCGTAAGCACGGTTGTGGGCCATTCGCCGGGGTGGGGTGGCGTGCAGGTTGTTACGCTGCCTCTGCCTAAACGCATACTCGGCGTCGTGGGCCTGACATACGGCCTTGTGGCAACGGCGCTGGGTCGTCGGAACATCGGCGGCAAGACCCCCGGCCCCTTCAGGGAATTCCGCCCCGATATTGTGCATGTCTTCAAGCCAGTGGGCTACAGTGGCCTGGCGGGGCTTGCGCTAACCGCTTTGCGTGTGCCCTGGGCGCTGGATACCGACGATTGGGAGGGGCCGGGGGGCTGGGCCGACGTCAACCCCTACTCGCCCGCGCAACGTTTGGCTCTCACCCTGATGGAAGCCGGGTTGCCGCGTCTGACCGGAGCCGTGACCGCGGCAAGCCGCACCCTCGAAGCCCGCGCCTGGGACTTCGGCTTGCCGCGCCGCCGGGTCTTCTACATGCCCAACGGTGTGTCGAGAGCCCGGTACGGCGGTTGGCTCGCCTCTACTTCCACCCCGCCTCCTTCGCCTCCTACCCTCCTCCTATACACTCGCTTCGCCGAGTTTCCATACCGATGGCCCCTACAGGTGCTTGCTCAGGTCAGGAGGGTCTACCCGGAGGCTAAATTGCTGGTTGTAGGAGCCGGCTTTTTCGGCGAGGAGGCAGAGCTGGTGAGGGAAGCCGGCGCGATGGGCCTTGCAGACGCCGTTACCGCGACGGGCCGCGTGCCGGAAAGCGACATACCTGGCTTGCTCCGGCAGGGCACTGTGGCCCTCTATCCGATGCTGGACAACCTGATCAACCGCGCCAAAAGCCCGGTCAAGCTGCTTGAGCAGATGGTTATGGCACTGCCTATCGTGGCCCACCGCGTGGGCCAGACGCCTCACTTCCTGGGCGAGGCCGGGGTGCTCGTCGAGGCGGGTGATGTGGTGGGCATGGCCGAGGCCGCCATTGCCCTGCTCTCCGACCCCCAACGGCGCAAAAGGCTCGGCGAGGAGGCGCGCTGGCGAGTGTGGGCCGAGTTCAACTGGGAAAGGTTGGCGGAAGTAGCGGAGCGAGCCTACGCGACGGCTTTGGGAGAGAAGTAGCCCGCTGCGCTACTCATGCCTGAGTGCGGCCAGCGGGTCGAGTCGTGCCGCCCGAAACGCCGGGTACAGCCCGGCGGCTATGCCTATTAGCGTGGCGAACACGAGCGCGCCCGCCACCAGTTCCCAGTTCACCACGAAGAAGGGCGCGTCTATCGGTATCTGCTCGCGCTTTAGATAGTCCAGGATGATGCGGTTCAGCAGCAGGCCCAGCAGCCAACCGGTCAGTATACCCACCACTCCCCCCATGAAGCCGATCAGCCCCGCCTCCACCATGAAAATACGCAGCACGTCGCCGTTAGACGAGCCTATCGCCTTCAGCGTGCCGATCTCCCGCGTCCTCTCGTAGATCGCCATGATCATGGTATTTGCGATCCCAATACTGGCTACCAGCAGAGCCAGCAGCCCCACCGACGACAACATTACCTGCAAAATGGCGAATATGCGGTTCACCTGGTCAAGAAAAGTCTGCAAAGTGGCCGAGCGGAAGCCCATCGCGTCTATCTCTTTGGCGATGCGAGAGGCATCGTTGAGCGATGCGGCGTGGGCCACGATGTCGGAGTAGCCCTCGCTGTTCAGGATGTTGGGGTCGTTGAACCACCACTGCTTGATGGCGAGCTTGTCGGCGTTGCCCAGGTCGGCCCCTGCCCGCGTAAGGGTCTGTATCACCCCGTGCACGGTGGTCTTGAAGGTCTGGACTTCGCCTCTGGGGGCCGTGACGGTGATAACGGCCTCTTTGCCCACCAGCCCGGCGAACTGCTCCTCTTTGAACCCCTGCGCCTTGAGCACCCTCTGGTTGAGCACCAAACCGCGAGCCTCAGGCGTGTAGACCATCGGTCGGCCGGCGAGCAACGTTTCCTGACTGGAGAAGATGCGGTCTTGCGGCGAGTAGTCGCGTATCGTCAGGGGGAAAGTCTTGCCGTCCAGCGAGAGGCTTATCTCAGGGTCGAGGGGCAAGGCTACCACCACCTCCACCGACTGCAGGCCGCTGATGCCCTGTATCTGCTTGACCGCCTCGGCGTTGAGGGGCTTTTCGGGGCGCAGGCGGGCGTCGTAGTTTGTCCCGCCCGGCGTCCTATTGATTACGGGGTTGATGAACACAGTGTCCAGCCCCAACTCGCGGATCGTGTCGGTGATCTGCTTCTGTATGCCTATACCAAGCGACACCATCGTGACGATGGTAATGATGCCCACGAACACGCCCACTGAAGTAAGCACGGTCCGCACCTTGCGCCGCCCCAGGTTCTGCGTGGCTGTGAGCAGGGTATCGCTTAGTCTCATGTTAATCTCATGGATAGTAGCTCCGGACCTTGTTTTCTCAAGGTCTTTTGCTATTATAGAGCCGTGTATGCACTTGCACAAGCACTCAGACACTTGTGTAAATGTTCACACTTGGGGTGCAGGGGCGAAGCCCATGACGGGGGTATGGGGGTGTCCCCCATCTTTCCCTTCTTGATAGCTCCCCTGCCACGTGTGGGAGGGGCATGAGCGTAGCGGGGGCGGTGGGTCTTGATAGGCCGAGAGGCTATTTCCTCAACCCCAAGTGTGAACACTTACCCCTCAAAACCAAGTTTGACGCCTATACCCAAATGGCTTATAATAACAGGCAGGCTTTGCGCCGGCGCTGTGTTAAGAGCGGGCCGGTTGCGCCCATCTATTTTCATGACGAAAGAGGAGCAAGAACAGACACATGCTTAAAATCAGGCTGCGCCGCATGGGCGCCATCCGGCAACCCCACTATCGTATCGTGGTAGCCGACGCTCGCGCCCCACGCGATGGGGCCTTCATTGAGATCCTGGGCCACTATAACCCTCTCACTGATCCCGCTACAATCAATGTAGACGTTGCTAAATATGAGGACTGGAAGAAGAAAGGCGCTCAACCCACCCACGCTGTAGTGAGCCTGGTGCGCCAGTACAACAGGGCTGTGCGTAACGGAACCCTGCCTGCCCCCAACGGCAAGGCGGCCCAGACCTCCCAGCCGGCCGCCACTGAAGCGGCGAACGAAACGCCGAACGAAGCTGAAACGACCGCCGGCGCAGAGACTACGCCTACCGTAGATACCGTAGATGTTGATACAGCTGCGATGGAGACCGGCCCCTCCGAAAGCGGTGAGCATATGAACGAGGCGATGGCCGAAGCCACCCGCGACGGCGGTGAGAACAACGAAGCGCTGACCGGAACCGGCGGCACGGATGTTACCGCCGTCGAGCCTGCCGCCGCAACCGACACCGAAAGCTAGGGCGTAGCAGGTTGCCTGTACGCACCAGGACTGCGTGGGCTGCGGGTTACGTTAGAGAATGACTATGAAAGACCTTATAGAGTACATAGCCAAGAACCTTGTGGACAACCCCGATGGGGTGCAGGTGAACGAGCACCGGGGCCAGTATATTGTGCGCGTCGAGTTGCATGTGGACGATGAGGACAAGGGCAAGGTGATCGGGCGCGAGGGCAAGATCGCTCGCGCTATGCGAGCCGTTGTCAACGCAGGAGCTTCCCGCGAGGGCAAGCGCGGCGTCCTCGAAATAGACTAACTGTCCTGCATGATGACCGGCGATGCGCCCCACGATCAATCCGCCTCGGTGGAGAGTGTCTCCCCTCCCGGCGAGGTTGAGCCTACCCCCGACGCCGGCTTGCCCTCGCGCGACGCCCCTGAATACCTCGTCTTGGGGCAGGTGGTCGCCCCATTCGGCGTGCGAGGGGAGATGAAGGTCAACATTATGACCGAGTTTCCCGATCGGTTCGCCCAAATGGAGAGTGTTGTGCTGGCCCCATTCGCTTCGATGGAAGAAGCCTCCTCCAACGTTCTCAACCCCAGAACCGTCCGACGACGTCAGGCTAGGCCCGGTTCGCCCAGCCCCACCGAACCTACCCCTTTCCCCATCGAGTCTACTCGCATCCACAAAGGTCAACTGCTGCTCAAAGTAGCGGGCATAGACAGCGTAGATGATATAGAGGCGCTGCGGGGGTACTGGGTGCTGGTGCCCCGCGAGCAGGCCAAGAAGTTGCCCAAAGGCTCCTACTACCTGTATGAACTAAATGGCCTGGAGGTGTACACAACGGAGGGAACCTACATCGGCTGGATAGCCGACGTGCTTACGATGGCCTCCAACGATGTGTATATAGTGCGCGGCCCCGGTGTACCCGAGGCCACAGGCGAACTGTTGGTGCCTGCTATCAGGCAGGTGGTCAAACGTGTAGAGATGAAGCGCGGCAGAGTAATTATCGCGCCCACCGAAGAATGGATGTAAGAGGTACGTGTTGGTTACGATACTCGCCATTATCTTGTTCGTCTTTGTGATGGGCTACATAGACTCGCGCTTGCGGTGGCCCAAGCCTAACGACAAAACACCCAGGTATGTTTCGGTGGCCGAGCGCAGCAAAACGCTCCGGCGAAGCTGAACTTACCATTCGCATTCCAAGAGGCGGCAATAAATGTTAGCGGGACAGTTTGGGCTGGCGGCGGCGGTGAAGGGCCGCGAGCCACAAGTGCCTTTGTGGGCGCTGATGTTGGCGAGCCAGCTGTTGACAATTGTTTTTCTGGCTCTGTATGCTCTGGGCATCGAGGGCTACGGGTCGGCCACGGGCGGCGGCCTGGGATATGGCGAGCTTTCGCTGAACGCCGACTACTCCTACTCGCTGGTGGGCGCGCTGATAATCAGCCTGTTGGCCTTTATTGTGGCGGCAACAGCCTGGGGGCGGCGCAATGGCCTGATAATCGGCTTTCTGGTCTTTTCCAACTGGCTGCTGGTGTTCCTGGTGCATCGCGCAGATTTGGCTGTGCTGCCCGGCGACGCCGGCGACCTGCCCCACATCGGCCTCGGTCTGTGGAATGTCCCCTGGCTGGCCGCTCTGCTGGAGCTAGTATTTGTGCTGGCAGGCTCCTACCTCTATTACCATCAGGCTATGCGTACCGCCGTGCGCGCCGAAAGGGCCGACACAAAAGAAGGCAAGCCCCCCGGCAACTATCGCCAACAGTCCCTAGTTGCCTCGCTGCTGCTGTTTGTGCTGCTGCTGGGCACGCTGGCGGCTAACTTCTTCCTCGGTTATTAATTCAATTCGGCAGATTCAGCAATAGAACAGGTCATGACCTGTTCTATTGCTGAAAAAAGTCTTCTCCAAGAACTGCTAGCCTATAGAGACTAGCTTCTCTGTTGTTCTCTGTCACAAACTGCTTTGCAGCGGTGTTTAAGTTATAGAACTATCCTCCATTAGAGAAGAAGGCAGCTAGGTATGACAGACGGGGACAGTCAGCTACTAGATAGGGTACGTCGGGGGCATGAGGTGGCTTTTGAAACCCTCTTTTTGCGGCACTACGGCTCGGTTTACAGGGTGCTCTACGGACTGCTACGAGAACACGAATGGGCCGAAGACCTGGCGCAGGAAACCTTTCTTGAATTGTACCACAATCCTCCCCGCATCGTGGAGACCTCTTTGCTTGCCTGGTTGTGCCGGGTGGCCTTGAATCGTGGTTACAACAGGCTGAGAGGCAAAGAGCGTGAGCGACAGCGCATTGAGCGCGCATCAACCCATCAGTTTACATATTACCCCGACCCTTCTGTGGAAGTGTTGCGCGCCTCAGAGGGTGTGTGTGTGCGCGAAGTGCTTGCTCGATTACCGGAGCGTCAAAGTAAGTTGCTGCTGTTGCGGCACGCTGGGTTATCTTACGGTGAATGTGCTGTTGTACTAGGCGTAGCTCCTGGCTCGATTGGCACTTTGCTGGCGCGGGCAGAGCGGGCCTTTCAAAAAGCGTACACGACATGCGAACAGCCGAAGGGATTACTGGAAGGAGAGCAAAATGAGGGAAACTGCCAAGCGCCATTATGATGAGGGCCGGTTGAGAGCCTATCTGGACGAGGCGCTGCCCCAGCATGAGATGGGTGAAATAGCAGCCCATACTCTCTCTTGTGAGCAATGCCAGGATCATCTAAATAGCCTACGGAAGGGTAAGGCTGAGATAAGTGCGCTTCTACAAACACCTGTTTACACTCCTGACCCCCAATTGGCACTGGCTCGGTTGATGGGGCAAGTAGAGGTAGATGTTTTGCAGCCTGCCGCACCATTGGATGGCAATGGTGCGCTTACAGAGCAAGTACAAATCGGCGTCGGTCCTAGCAAACCTACTCTGTCGCGCAGCAGGGGCAGAGTGTGGCGCGGCACAGGTCTCGGAATGGGGCTGGGGCTGGCTGCTGTTTTGATGTTGTTGCTTGTGCTCTTCTCCGGGTTACGGAGTAATCAGGCGCCGCAAAATACTCTACAAGTGCCTGCTTCTTCTGCAACGGTTACTATAGGTAAAGGGGACAACTTACCTACTCCTGCTCCCTCTCAAGAACCGGAGGAGATATATGCTGCCCAACAAATGGTCACTAAAATGGCGCCTGAGCTTGTGCTGCCGGATGTACGCACAGGCCGGATGGTCGCCCTTTCCTCGTTTCGGGGCAAACCTGTGGTGCTTACTTTTTGGGACACTAAATGCCCTCTATGCACCGCTGTACTGCCTACCCTACGCGAGGTAGCTGATAATCGCAATGCTGTACAGTTTATTGGCGTTACCTTTGGTCCTAGAGATAACGCCGATAGCGTAAATGCATTTCTCAGTAAGAACAACTACTATTGGTTGTTTCTCCATGCTACCAGTTCCAGCACAGTTCCTTACAGTTTGTTGGCAATGCCCGTAACCTACATTATTGACGCAAGTGGAACGATACGTGCCGCTCACGTGGGTACTTTTCTCAATGCAGCGAAGTTGCAGGGCATGTTGGATACAGATATGCAAAAGGAGAGCGATCCAGTTGCCGGATATGTGGCGCAGGTTATGGTGCGCCACATAGTGATTAGTGATACCGTTGTAAGCGAACCCCTGGGTGGTACTGCGCCCCCAACGGCACACGATATCTGGTTTGCCAACGGCACAGACCATTTGCTGATGTACGCCGTTACCTCCGGCCCACCTAATGATGAGGAGACAAGCGGCGCAACTATATGGATAGACGCTAGCGGCGTATACGTCTACCATTCTGCTCCTGATAATAAAGTTTACTCATATCCTTATAACCCACGCTATATAGCGTTGTTTGGCCCCAACCCCGGCGCAGTAGATGAAGCTCTTAAGAAGCTGCCCAACGCTCGGATAACGGAGCACACTACTATGAATGGCCGTCCGGTTGTGAAGATAGAGAATGTGTACAGTGGTGGCGACCCCCGTATCAACCAGTCTTACGTTGACCGGATTTTGTGGCTTGACAGCGAAACAGGCCGGCAGTTGAAGTCGCAGTATATTAGCCACCCAACCAGCCTGGGATCAAGCCAGGCAATAACCAACACGATAGTTGTAACACAGGACGAACTACTCGATGCCCAATCATTGCCCGACGACTTCTTCAAGTTCAACTTGCCCGGAGATGCGAGGCTAGTCAACGACACATTAGACCCGATGGGCGACTTTCACTCCGACTGGTACGATTTCCAATGGCCCGACGGCAATTTCGCCGTGCTGATGCCACGCACACCCGACTTTAGCGGCAACGCTGATGGCCTTACTACAATCGGTGCAAAGAGCGGCGGAGTCACTTACGGAGTTAAGTACCGAAGTTACCCCGATGGAGTACCTGCCGAGGGCCGGAGTAAAGAGGAAGCACTCCAAGCTGCCTACGACTTAGCTATATCAGAGGGCAAGGTGCTATCTCAGCATGACATAACGCTGGATGCATATCCAGGCAGGGAATACAGGCTGCTCGACAGCAGCGGCGCCTTCCGCATCTGGCGCATCTATTTGGCGAAGGGCCGTCTATACACTGTCTTTGCGAAAGCGCCCAACGATCAAACAGACATGGCCAACATAGAAAGATTCTTCAACTCGTTTCGGCTGCTCACTCCTTAAAGGCGGAAAATCTTTAAACCAAGACCTTACAGACTTTGGTCTTTTGCTTTCCTAGAACCTCACGGCCACCCCGAAGATCGGGAAATGATGGGGCACGGCGGTTATCAGGATGGCGTGGTCGGCTTGCGGGGCACGGTCGCGCCCGCAGAGTTGCTCCAAGAAAGCGTTGCGTCTAGTGAGGCTGCTTCCAACAAGCACCTTCCAGGGGGAGTGCGTTTCGGGGATGAGCCGCAACCGCCCATCGTCGGGGTGCCACTGGCCGCCGTAAGATACACCCGCGATAAAGCGGTCGGCCTGGCCGGTGCTGCTAAAGAGGGAGCCGGGAGGCAATTCTCCCCCTACTGAGGACTTGGGCACCGAGGCATCGTAAAGCGCTTCCCCCGATTTCTCACGCATCATCAGCCGCCACGAGTCCGCCGTTTCGCGCAGGGCGATTTGCCTTGTGTTGAAGCGTATCTTCGAGGTGAGGCGTCCTATCACGGAGAAAAGACTGTTATCGAGGTTGGCCTCGATGATCAGCACAGCATCGCGTTTGCGCCCGTCGGGGAAGGGCAGCCGGGCGCGCGTGCGGTGGACCAGATAGTTGAACTCGGCTCCCAGGAAGGCGGGCAAGGGCGAGGGGCGCATGTGCCGTATGTTGACGATGCAGGCCGACAGCCAGGCCGCGCCGCCCCAAAGTGCAAGCTCCCCGCCCGGCGGCAGGAACGGTTGGAGCACGCTGGGCGGCACCGGATAGTCTACCAGGAACCGCCGCGTCACCAGGCCGTTGAGGTGCGGGCCTGGCATCGGCCTGGTAGGGGCAATGTCGTAGCTTGCTCTCACGGCAAAACGTCCTTGTTCAACGTGTGCCCCGTGCCGGCGCTGTTATACTCTACAGCACATCTTTCGTGAGCGTTGCCAGGAACTCATCGTTGTTCTTGGTCTTGGCGAGGCGGCCAAGCATCAATTCCAGCCCCTCGCTGCCGCCCAGCACGCCCACCATGCGCCGCATCGTCCACACCTGCTTGAGCATATTCTCGTCCATGAGCAGTTCCTCGCGGCGAGTACCCGACTTCTGCACGTCTATCGAGGGGAAGATGCGCCGGTCGGCCAGTTTGCGGTCCAGGTGCAGTTCCATGTTGCCCGTGCCCTTGAACTCCTCGTACACCACATCGTCCATGCGCGAGCCGGTGTCCACCAGGCACGTGGCGATAATCGTCAGCGAGCCGCCCTCCTCGATGTTGCGGGCCGCCCCGAAGAACTGCTTGGGCGGGTACAGGGCTACCGGGTCCATACCACCCGACAGCGTGCGCCCGGAAGGGGGCATCATCAGGTTGTAGGCGCGTGCCAGGCGGGTAATCGAATCGAGTAGGATAACAACATCGCGCCCGCTCTCCACAAGGCGCTTGGCCCGCTCCAGCGTCATCTCGGCCACCTTGGTGTGGTTCTCCACCGGCTCGTCGAAGGTGGAAGCTACCACTTCGCCCTTCACCGAGCGCATCATATCGGTTACTTCCTCCGGTCGCTCGCCGATCAGCACCACCATCAAGTATGCATCGTTGCCGTAGTTGGTGGATATGCCGTTGGCGATGGCCTTGAGGAGCATCGTCTTGCCGGCTTTGGGGGGCGACACGATCAACCCGCGCTGGCCCCGGCCTACAGGGGCCACTATATTGAGCAGGCGCATGGAGAGGATATTGGGGGTGGTCTCCAGGTCGTACATCTGCTGGGGGAAGATCGGGGTCAGGTCGCCGAAGTGAGGGCGGCGCTTGGCGGTTTCGGCGTCCAGGCCGTTCACCGCCTCTACCCTGAGCAAGCTAAAGTACTTTTCGCCCTCTTTGGGTGGCCTTACCTGCCCCACCACCTCGTCGCCTGTCCGCAAGCCAAAACGCCTGATCTGGCTCTGGCTCACATAGATGTCGTTCTGCCCCGGCAGGTAGCTGGACAGGCGCATAAAGCCGAAGCCGTCCTCCATAATCTCCAGGATGCCGCGCTTGAAGATATTGCCCTGCTGCTCGGTTTGCGCCTGAAGGATACGGAAAGCCAACTCCTGCTTGCGAAGGCGGCTGTAGCCTGTGATGTCCAACTCCTTCGCCATATCTTGCAGGTCGTCCAGATTGCGGTTCTCAAGTTCGGCCAGGGTAAGCGCCACGCGGCCATCGGAGTCCGCCGCCTGTGCCTCGTTCGCGCTGTCCTTGTCAATAACGCCGTTACCGTTGGGGTTGACGCCCCTGGGCCGGTGCTCACGTGTCACTCGGCGGCGCGTTTCCGGGTCGCCTCGGTCGCTGCGCTCGCGATAATCGCGGCCCTCGACCTCCTGGGTGCGGTTGCGGCGCGTAAAGCTGTTTCTGTTGCCCTGGTTTTGTCGTTTTTCCATCTCTCCTTACCCTATTCGGGACAGTTTGTCCCCGTGATGTACTGCTCTAATGTATCGGATTGTGCCGGTTTTGGAGCGCATAACCATCGAGTCGGTGACGGCTCCGATGCTTGTGTAGCGCACGCCGCGCAGCAACTCACCGTTGGTGATGCCTGTGGCGGCGAAAAACACGTCATCGCTGTGTACAAGGTCGTCCAGCGAGTAAATAGCCTCAATGTCCATATTGGCGGCTTCGGCGGCTTTGCGCTCGTCGTCATTGCGGAAGTAGAGCTTGCACTGCATATCGCCGTCCATCGCCTTGAGAGCGCAGGCCGCCACCACTGCTTCAGGCGCGCCGCCCATGCCCATAAGCATATCTACGCCCGCCTCCTCGTCGGCAGCGGTAATCGCCCCGGCTACATCGCCGTCCGGTATGAGGCGCACACGCGCCCCGGTGTCTCTAATCTCTTTGATCAGTTGCTCGTGCCTGGGGCGGTCCAGCACCATGATAGTGAGGTCGCCGTTGTCGCGCCCCAACGCCCGGCTGACCGAGGCGATATTGTCGGCCACCGACCTGGTGATATCAATAGCGCCCTTCGCCTTGCGTCCGACGGCTATTTTGTCCATGTAGTAAACCCCAGGGGGTGCGCTGAACATCGTGCCTCGCTCGGCCAGCGCCACCACCGCCACCGCGCCGGGCATACCCTGCGCCAGCAGGCGGGTTCCGTCCACCGGGTCCACCGCTATATCTACTTTGGGAGGGCGGCCATTGCCGATCTCCTCGCCCACGTAGAGCATAGGGGCGCTGTCCTTTTCGCCCTCGCCGATAACCACCACGCCATCCATGTCAATATTGGCGAGGGCTGCGCGCATGGCGTTTACGGCTCCGGCGTCGGCGCCGTTTTTGTTTCCGCGCCCCATCCAGCCCACAGCGCCCAGCGCTGCCGCCTCTGTTACTCGGACAAGCTCAAGGGCGAGGTTGCGTTGTATGTCTATTGGCATTGTTTGGTATTCTCCTGTACTGTACAAAGTTTAGTATGGCCGACACGGCGCATAGCTGCTGAAAAGGTCGTTCGGCGCTTGTATAAGACGTGAGGCAAGGAGCTAGGAGGTCGGGGTGCGGCGAGCGCATCATGCGCGGCCCGTACTGTGCGGATAGAGTTGGAAATGTGGGAAAGGTCTGGGCTATAGGCCGGCGACTGCAAAGGCTTGTCGGGCAGCTTTGGATTGGAAGTCGGAAGGAGCGGCCTTACGTAACAAAGGTTCAGTCGCAGACTTGGCGATTATAGGAGGGATAGATGCCGGGTAAAGCAGACAGGCCCGGAAAACCTCATGGAGAAAGCCACATGTAGGCAGAAGCCGGCAGCGAAATGTCGGCGTGTGGGCTGGGGCGGGGAGATAGGGATTCGAACCCTAGAAGCAGCTTAATTACCGCTTAACCGCTTAGCAGGCGGCCCCATTCGACCTCTCTGGCATCTCCCCATGCTGATAAAGCCCAGGCGCGCCCGGCACTTAGAGTATAGCAGAAGGTTTGCCGCTTTGCAAGGTGTTAAATTGCGATGATTACCCACATCTTTATG
>JBBSIX010000025.1:0-18658 GCA_038231875.1 Chloroflexia bacterium
AAAACACGAAGACGCGAAGATACGAAGATACGAAGGACGACGCTTACGATTTTTGTTGTTCAGAGTTCGGTCAAGAATGGTTGCCGGTATGCCGGCATGGGGGAAGAGGCAGTTGGCTGGTAAGGAAACTTGATATGTGAAGAAATCCTAAAAATCTTTGTGCCGTCCTTCGTATCTTCGCGTCTTCGTGTTTTCGTCGTGGAACCCTTAAGAATCTTTGTGTGGTCCTTTGCGCTCTTTGCGTCTTTGTGTTTTCGTCCTAAAGAGCGTATGGCGTGTTCGTGTTTAGTGTAGGAGGTTGTGGTATTGTGGACAGGCGCCAATTACAAGTAGCGGACGAGATAAAACAGATCATTTCTGTTTTGATCCAGCGCGAGCTTAAAGACCCCCGCATCGGCTTCGTGACGGTCACGGACGTGCGAGTATCCGGGGATTTGCGGTATGCGCGCATCTTTGTGAGCGTAATGGGCACGCCTGAGGAGCAGCGCGACACGATGGCTGCGCTGACTAGCGGGCGGGGGTTCATACGCCGCGAGGTAGCAGCCCGCATGAGCATACGCTTCGTGCCCGAAATCCAGTTCCGCCTCGACAAGGGTGCAGAGTACAGCAGCGAAATCAACCAACTGCTCAACGAATTACGGCTGTCCGAAGGCGAAAATGTGGAAGATGCGAACACGGTGGGTGATACTGTAGAGCCTGCTACGGGCGAGGATAGCCCGACTGCCGGAGAAGAACTCCTGCATGGAGAGGACCAATCTTGACGAGTAAAGTAGGCGACAAAAAGGGAACGGCCCCGGTTGCCCTGAGCGACCACCCTCTCGACGAGCGCGTGGCCGCCTGGACAATGCCGGAATACAGCAAGATAACGGCCTGGCTGGAAGGGGCGGGGCGCATCTGGCTGCCCCTGCATGTCTCGCCCGACGGCGACTGCCTCGGCTCGTCGTTGGCCTTTGCCAGGGCGCTCTGCGCTCGCGGCTACGAGGCTCAGGTCGTATCGTCCGACCCTATCCCCACTGTGTACGCCGGCCTCTACAACCCGGAAGATGTGTTTATCGGCGCAGTGCCTCCCGGCCCGCCCGCCACTCACATCGCATGCCTGGATATTAGCGACCCCAAGCGCACGGGCGATTTCTACAAGGCGAACGAGGCTACCTTCAAGGGCGAGACGGGCGTCAAGGTGCTCAACATGGACCACCACGCCACCAACTTGCAATTCGGCGACCTGCAACTGCTCGACACCTCGGCTGCCGCTTGCGCCGAACAGGTGGCGGTGGCCCTCGACGAACTGCAGTGGGCTGTGGATAATGAGATAGCCCGCTATGTGCTGATGGGCGTTGTCACCGATACGCTTGGCTTCCGCACGCCGGCCACTACGGTTCGCACCGTGCGCGTGGCAGCCCACATGATGGAGCGCGGCGGCAACCTGTTCGACGTGGTAGACGCTGTGTTCAACACCCGCCCGCTGTCGGCGATCATGCTCTGGTCGCGGGCGCTGGCAGGGGTCAGCACAGGTGTGGATGGACGGGTTATCTACGTGCAGGTCACACCCCGCATGCTTGAGGAGACCGGGGCTAAAGAGGAAGACCTGGAAGGGCTGGCGAGCTACCTGTCCACCGTGCGCGAGCGCGTGAAAGTAGCCGCCGTGCTCAAAGAGCGCGAGGACGGCACCACCCGCGTGTCGTTCAGGAGCATGCCCGGCACGGATGTGGCCGCCATAGCCCGCCGCTTTGGGGGCGGCGGGCATGCTCAGGCCGCCGGAGCCACTATAGAGGCCACAGGCGAGGAAGCTGCCCGGCAGTTCCTGGCGGCCTGTGAAGCGGTTTTGACCCCGGAATGTTGAGCCGGCTCCCAGGGTGAGCAAGCCGGCGAGCGCCCTTAGCGGCATCTTCAACATAAATAAGCCCTCCGGCCTGACCTCGCATGACGTGGTGGCGCGGGTGCGGCGTATTAGCGGGCAGCGCAAGGCGGGGCACGCAGGCACACTCGACCCTCTGGCGACGGGGGTGCTGCCGGTTGCGTTGGGCAAGGCCACCCGGCTGGTGGAGTACCTGGCCGACGCCGACAAAGCGTATCGGGCCGTGCTGATGCTCGGCGCCCGTTCTACCACCTACGACCGCGAAGGCGAAGTTAGCCATACTCCTGACGCCGGTATGCCGTCTCAAGAGCAGGTAGAACAGGCGCTTGGCGGCTTTAGGGGCGTGATAAGCCAGTTGCCCCCGATGCACTCGGCGGTGAAAGTGGGCGGCAAGAGGCTATACGAACTGGCCCGCGCAGGCATCGAAGTAGAACGCAGCCCCCGCCGGGTAACTATCACGCGCCTTGAGCTTGAAGCGTATAGTCCGCCCAGCCTGCAACTCTTTGTGGAGTGCAGCAAGGGCACTTACATCCGTTCGCTGGCCCACGACCTGGGCAACACCCTGGGCACAGGGGCGTACCTGGAAAGCCTCGTTCGCACCAGGCACGGCCCGTTCACGCTGGAAGGGGCTGTTACCCTGCAAGAGTTGGAAGTCGGCTTTCAAGGGGGGATCTGGCAGGAGGATCTCTACCCTCCCGAATACATACTGCGGGAGTGGCGGAGGCACACCGCCACTCCGGACGAAGAAAAGGCCGTGCTCCGAGGCCAACCTCTCTACTTGCCTCCGCCTGCCGGTGGGGAGCGTCCGATGATGGCCGTACACACCGAGGTGGGGAGACTGTTGGCGGTGCTGCTGTGGGACGAACAGGAGGGTGGGGTGTGGAGGCCGAAGAAGGTGTTTGGGCAGTAGAGCGGGGGCCGTTTAACTTTCTATGCCGGTTTGGGCGGCTCGCCTTAGCGTTAGAAATGTTTCTTTCAGTTCTTGCCTCACCGCACTGGCAGGCTCTTTAATCACGAGGTCTTGGTACGCTTCTAAGAACTGCATACGTATCCTGTGGAATAGGTGTAGAAAGTGCCGTAAGAAGCCGATGCAAGCCAGTACTACAATCTCAGTACCGCCTGTTCTAACATACTGCTCAGCTGCATAGTTCTCCACAGCTTCCTCAATTACGTCGGTGGTGATGAAGATGTAGTTGTCAATTCGGCTGTTATATCCGGCAATCTTTTGTAAAGCTCTATCTACATCCTCCACTGTGACTCGCTTCATTTTCATTTCGTAGACCGTTACGACGTGCTCATCGTTGATGAGAGTAATTTCGATGTCTCCCAACGCCCCTGTTTGTTCGTCGGCGGCGTTATGAGGGTGCAACGCCAGCACCCGTTCCCCTAAGTACTCTTGGGCTGCCTGATAGGCCGCAGTTACTACAAGGACAGGTAAACGGCTGGCACTAGGTGACGCCATGTGTTGGCTTATTAGCTTTACGATAGCCTCGGCAGATAGTAGCAGTGTGCCTTCAGATTGTGCTGCCGTCAACGCTGTAAGCAGACTCTCAACGCGACTGCGGTTCTCATCACGCACTATCACCAGCACTCGCACTGTCTCAGCTAACAAGTCCTCCGCAGATACTCTGCTTTCTTCCACATCGTTGAGCAGCAGTATTGCATTCTCGTAGAGCAGTGGAGGACTACCCCCCAGATTGAGGCCAGGCACAAGAGCTATGTTTTTGGTACGTAGTGCTGGGGTCAGGAAAGCAGTAGTAGAGTTGGCTGGTAGTTGGTAGGCAGTAATAAAGGCTGTGATGTAGCCTTCATCATAGCTGCGCCCGGAATATGAGTCAGACCCCCCAAGCTCTTTATAGGGTTTGCGAATGTCAACCGTCGGGTTGGCTGCCTTTGCGAGAGTACAGGCTAGGAGCAGACGAACGCCCGCACGATTGGCGTTCCTCACTACATAGTTTACCCGCTCGGCTATTTCGGCATCAGTAATCAAGGGAGTTGATAGTTTGCCGGTTGCTCTGCGAACCGCATTTGCCAAGACTTCTGAGGGCTCTGCCATTTTGCCTCACCTTCTAAATCATAGTTTACCCACAGCACTTCGGTGCGAGGAGCTTTCACTGAATGTACAAGCTTCTCAGGGGCCTCAATGCACTGCCAGTCGCCATATAACTCTTTCATTAGGGGCGAGTGATAGCCTGACAAAGCTACTTTACCCTTTACGTTATGCAGCACCCCGGCGAGTTGGCGATGTTGGTCGTCGGTCATCTCGTAAGCATATGCCTTGAGGTCAGTGCGGGAGTCGTGGGGGTAGGGCGGGTCGCAGTAGAACAACGTTTCCTCACTATCGTAGCGATTTATGACCTCGATAGCAGGTCCATGTTCGATCTGCACTCTCAGTAGCCGTTGGGCAATCTCAGGCAAGTCTTCAACGCTGCCCAACCAGCGAGACACCGCGCCCGCCATACCCGCACGGCTGGTGAGCAGGCAGTGTGCCCAACGCCCGGTGCTGGCTGTCTGGGCAAGGCCGGTCCTTACCTGCCTTGCGCGCACGAAGAATCGCCGGGCTCGTTCAAGGTCTGATACGCCCGCCGTTGGCCCCGATATAGCTAACTCAAACTCCTCACGGGAGAAAGGAGTTAGGCCGATAGCCTGTATCAATTCTTCCTTCTGACTACGCAGCACGCGAAAGAAGTTTACAAGCTCGCCATCCATGTCGTTGTACGTTTCGACGGGTGCGGGTTCGCGGTTAATCAAGACCGCTGCCGAGCCGCCGAACGGTTCACAGTAGTGTTGGGTATGAGGCAACAGAGGCAGTATCCAGTCCAGGTGGCTGTACTTGCCCCCGTACCAGCCGAACGCTATGCGCTTCTCCATGCAGTGCCGTCCTTGTGCAAAGTCAACACCAATATATCACCAACCCCAGAGCCCTGCACGGTGTTGCACCTTGCGCCCGGCTAAGAGCATTTGAGCGCGCAAAAGAGCAGCACCCCAATCAAGGTGCTGCTCTTTTGCTTGTTCGCCTTGGTGTTTCCCCTTAGGGGGTTTGGCAGTTGGGGAAGAAGGTGTTGGACACAATCTTGGCTGTTTGCCCCCGCGTGGCGTTGTTGGCGGGGCGGAAGTAGGGTTGGCGGTTGCGCCTGCGGGGGCCGCGAACGCGCCGGTGGTGAATAAGGCTGATAAGAGAAATAATGCCAGTACGGAGGCTGCGCGGTAGGCTGTTTTACGTCTACTGTTCATAAGGCTCTGTCCTTTCTTTGCCTTGTTATAGATAAGAGCGAATGCGGCCTTGAAAGTGCCGTGTTGGAGAACGAGCAGTTGGGGCGCACAGAAGCGCTCATAGGCCAGGCAACTCGGAGTCCGGTTCGCCATAATAACTGTAGCACGGCAATAGGGCCGGCTCAATAGGTAATTGATACTAGACAGGGGGTAGTAAATATTACTTGCCCTATGTAGCCATACAGAGGCCGGCGCTTGTCGGCACGTTGGTAAAAGGGTATGCTAACGAGGCCAACCTGCGTCTTTGAGATTGCAACTTTACAAGTGAGACCCACAAATCCGCAATCCGCAATCCGCAACTCGGCATTTTTCGTATGCGTATCCTTGCTGTTTCCGACAGGGTGGAGCCACAGCTCTATAACAGTTCCATTGCCCGCTGGCTTGGGCCGGTGGACCTGCTCATTAGCTGTGGCGACTTGCCGCCCTACTATCTGGACTTCCTGATCAGCTTCCTCAACGTGCCGATGTACCAAGTGATCGGCAACCACTGCTACGTGCCGCACGATGTTGCCACCAACAAGTGCCTGCCGGAGGACTATCCGGGTGTGTCTAACTTGAACGGGCGCACCGCCGAGTATAATGGCCTGTTGATGGCCGGCGCCGAGGGCAGTCCCTTGTACAACGGCGGGCCGCACCAGTACACCAACAGGCAGTTCGCCCAAACCTTGCTACGGCTTGTGCCGGGCTTGCTGGCGAACAAAGCGCGCGTGGGCCGCTATCTCGACGTGCTTGTCACCCATGCCCCTCCCAGGGGTACGCACGACAACCCGGACACGGCCCATCGGGGCTTTCCGGCCCTCGTGCCCTTTATCACGCGCTTCAAGCCCACCTTGCTGTTGCACGGCCACACTCATCGCTACGATTTCAACCTCCCGATGCACACCGATCTGGGCCGGACGCACGTTATTAACACGTATGGACATATCTTGTTGGAGTTGGGGTCGGAGCGGTCCGGCTGGCTACTTAATAACGAAACCTTACGCGGAGCGAAACTATGAACAGAGATACAAATCAGGGCCGCATTGGGCAACTCGCACAGGCCGATTTCGAGCGCGCCCACCGCAGGGCGTTTCTCAGCGACATATTTGCCATGCTCAAGCGCGAGCCGAACTGGCTGCTCTCCTTCGAGGAGGTAAAGCAGAAGCTGCCTATCAAAGGGCAGTACTATAGGGGCTTGCAGCAGGTTCTACTTGAGCAGATAGTGGGCAGCGTGGACCGCTATCACGACTTCAACCGGGCCTTTCTGCCCAAGCAGACCCACACCCGACCTCGCTGGGAGAGCGTGGACCGAGCAACTTTGGCCGATATAGTGCTGCCGCCGGTGCAACTCTACAAAGTAGATGAGGTTTACTTCGTCAAGGACGGCAACCACCGGGTGTCGGTAGCCAAGGAGAAGGGGGCAATCTATATAGACGCCGAGGTGATAGAGATGCCGATCTCCGTAAGCCTCTCTCCCGACACCGACCCTCGTGACTTGATACTCCTGGGCGAGTATGCGCGCTTTTTGGAGCAGACCCGCCTCGACAAGCTGCGCCAGGGGGCGCACATCGAATTCAGCACACTGGGCCGGTATGACGTGCTGTTGGACCATATCTCGGCGCACCGTTGGTATATGGGCATAGACCAGGACCGCCCGGTAGACTGGGAGGAGGCGGTGCTCGACTGGTATGACCATATTTATTTGCCCCTGGCGAGTGTGATCGAGGAGAACGACACGCTAAGGAGCTTCCCAGGCAGGAAAGTAGGCGACCTGTACCTTTGGATCATGGACTACAGGTGGATATTGCGGGAGGAAACGGGCGAGGAGTTGGGCATACACACCGCCGCACTCGAGTACGATGCGCGGTACGCAAGCTGGACGCGCAAAGTGGTGCGTAAACTGCGCCGCATGCACGAGGCCGCCATAGAACCCTTCGTCACCTCAGCACGCAGTATCGCTCGCGCACTCAAAGCCTGTAATGAGCCGGTAGCCGAAGTGGGCGTCATGGACGGTGAGCCGCCGGCCCGCAGCGAGTAGGGCGCACTTGTAAGCGGTCAGACTGGGGTATGAGCAAAGCGGGGGCACCGTTTGTGGAACAGTTATCCCGCACTCAGGTGTTTGACAATGGCCGGGCTGCTTACTATACTGAATTGGGTGTGATGAGCACATACAAGTGATGGGGGCGTGCTTAGGAGCGCGCCTGTGAGGTATTTCTAGAAAGAAGCGTTATGAGAATACTCCTTTATACGGGCAAGGGCGGCGTAGGCAAGACCAGCGTATCGGCGGCTACGGCGTTGCGCCTCTCCCAGTTGGGCCACCGCACGCTTGTGATGAGCACCGATGCGGCTCACTCTCTTGCCGATTCGTTTGATGTTACCTTGGGCAACGAGCCTGTGGAGCTTTCCCCGAACCTGTGGGCGCAGGAAATCTCCGTCTTGCATGAAGTGGACCGCTCATGGGTGACGCTCCAAAAGTATATGAGCACCCTGCTGTCGTGGCGGGGTATGGAAGATGTGGTGGCCGAGGAGATGACGGTGCTGCCGGGAGCCGAGGAGCTTGCGGGCCTGGTGCGTATAGTCAAGCACTACGACTCCGGCCTGTACGATGTCGTCGTGGTGGACTGCGCGCCCACCGGCGACACCCTGCGCCTCCTCTCCTTCCCGGAGATCGCCAAGTGGTGGCTCGATAAGCTCTTTCCGATACAAAGGCAGGCGGCCAAAATCCTGCGCCCCCTTGCCCGCACCGTCACCGACATGCCGATGCCGGAAGACGATGTGTTCGACTCGATTAAGACGCTGCTCACGCAACTGAACCGTATACACCTCCTGCTGGCTGACCAGGAGATGACCTCGGTGCGTATCGTGCTGAACGCCGAGAAGATGGTGGTCAAAGAGGCCCAGCGCGTTTACACTTACCTCTCTTTGTTCGGCTACTCGACCGACATGGTGGTGTGCAACCGACTGTTCCCCGCTTCGATGGACAGCCCGGCCTTCCACACCTGGCGCGAGATACAGAGCCGCAACCATAAGCTGGTGGAGGAGTGCTTCTCGCCCGTGCCGATATTCGACGTGCCGTTCTTCGAGACCGAGGTGTTTGGCCTGGAGATGCTTGGCAGGATGGGCCGGGAGCTATTCGGCGATGCCGACCCTGCCGACGTGTTCTTTCATGGCAAGGTGCAGTCTATCGAGCCGACGGACCAGGGCTTTATCCTCAAAATGCCCCTACCCTTCGCCAACAAAGAGCAGCTTGACCTGCTGCAAACAGGCGACGAACTGGTAGTGCAGGTGGGCGACTATAAGCGGAATCTCATCTTGCCTCGCGCTCTCGCCACTTTGCAGGTGTCGGGGGCAAAGCTGGACAATGGGGAGTTGCGTATCACCTTCTCGCGGGGGTAGTAAGGTGCGGGGGTTCGGTTTTAGAGGATCACCCTTGAGAGCGCCAAGCTTGACTTCAGCACAGCCGGCGTTCCAAGCCCCGGTACACACATGAACGTTTGCTGTTCTTCTTCAACTTCAGCCGTCTGTGCGTAGCCCTCTTTCCCACCTAAACTAACGGGTACGGACTGAGGTCATAGCTCACTGGTGATTACTCACATCTCAAGCTATACCGGACTGCATATCGGGTAAGTGCCCCCATACTACCCCTTGTCATTCCGAACGAAGTGAGGGATCAGTCGGTGGAGCATGGTAGTAAGCGGCAGAGTACCTCCCTTCCTGTACAAGGCACGACTCTTTTATCCCGACTGTCATGCCGGCGTACTGATTCTTCAGTTCTTGGGCTGTGCCCAATTCAGGCTCCTCTGAAAATAGAGTAGGGGCACGGCGCGCCGTGCCCCTACGGACGCGCACATTTTCATTGTCGGTTGTGGCATGAGGGCCATGATTACTCAGAATGACAAAGAGTAGTGGGGATGAACGTAACCAGTTGGGGTTGTGTTCACTGTTCTGCGTAAAGGTGTGGGTAATCACCAGATAGCCTATCATTGGCTACTTACCAGCGCACCGCTTCTAAACCACGCAATCACAGACCTTCCATTTGCATTTGGCGTGCTTGATGCCTAGGCTGCCTACCGCCGATTATGTAATCGCCTTCCTTGAGGAAGTACATCAGAACACGAAATGCACGCTGTACAAGCTCATGGTCATTGGGGGAGCGCGTACCCTTATGCCCATGGAACAGGTTGCACCGCAGCTGGTAGATAGCGGATATGGTGTGCGGCCAGTCGAGGGGCATTTCTTCGCCTGCGTCTCTGTGCCGCTTCCAGCACGGCGGTGAGAACTTAATGGCCCCACGCTCCAGGTACTCCTTCACTCGCTCGTCGCGGCTCGTGCCCTTGGCAACCCAGATGTCGCGTTCGGCCAACTCCTGCGCCTTGAAGATGGGCCAGTGGCTGTGGAAGTCCCTTGCCACCTCATGAAAGGACGGGTCGCTACTGAGTAGGTGATCGAAGTCGCTACGCAGTGCGCCGCTAAAGGAAAGCGCTTCGATCATCTCCTTATCAGTATCTTTGCCTGTGACGCAAGATGCCCAGCCATTGAAGGCGATCCAGGCAAATATCAGTCCCTCGAAGCTCGCCCTCCCGGATTGAGGTTCCTCCAAGCGCCCTTTAGCACATTTGAACCAACACTGTATCAGCTGGTGGGCATCAAGGTGTAAGTCTCTATAGTTGGTAAACTGTGCAGCTTGGCCAAGCTTGCTTTGAGCCGAGAAGTTGCATATTTCCTTTGCAATGAGTTCGTCACAGACCATACTTACCTCCTTTACACATCACGTCTTTCGTGTACATTGTATACCATTTTGTGTACCATTATTCCCAACAATGTCAACTGCTTGTAGGTGAGTGTTCACACTTGGGGTATGAGCGTAATGAACTGGCGTGTTATGTAACCTTACAGTTCAAGGGGGCAAAATCGGCTTTAGCGGGCCAGCACCCACTCAAACACCTCGGTGAAGATAGCGAACGCAGCATCGTTGGAGAGGGCAGCCAGGGAGAAGTTGGGTTGTTTGTCGATCGTGAAGGTCGGTATGCTCAGGCCCTCGATCTTGTTCAGGCGGCGCAGCAGTTCCAGGCGCATATCCTCATCCTGAAAGGGGCCGCTTTCCATCATCTTGCTGAAAAGTATGTCCACCCGCCCTTTGGCCGTCACCTCGACAAAGATACGTTCACCGTCTTCCCTGCCGGCTACCGGGACAAAGGCCGGCGTTTCCCCTTGAGCGCTCCACCGCAAGGGTAGCGAGTTGGCTTGCGCCCATTCCATAAGCCTCCGAGCCTCAGCCAAGAGGTCCGGATCCTCGCGCCGGGCCAGTATCTGCATGAAAAGGTCTTTGTTCATCAGGAAGCAGGCATGAAGCGGTAGCCTATACCCCACTCGGTCTGGATGTAGCGTGGCTGTTCGGCGTCGTCGTTTAGCTTGAGGCGCAGGCGGCGCACAAAGACCTTCAGGTAGTGGTCCTCGCTGGTGTACTCCGAACCCCACACCCGCTCCAGCAGGAACTGGTGGGGCAGCACGGTGCCGGCGTGCCGGGCCAGCTCCTCCAGCAGCCTGTACTCGGTGGAGGTCAACGGCACTGTTTGCTCCCCTAGCTGCACCTCGCGGGTGGCGAAGCGGATCGTGAGGTCGCCAAAGGCGAGGTCCGGTTTGCTGTTTCGCACTACAGCCTGTGTACCGGGTTGGCCGGGCGGGGTAAGCTTGGCGCGACGCACAAGCGCCCGCAGGCGCGCCAGCAGTTCCAGGTGGTCGAACGGCTTGATGAGGTAGTCGTCGGCGCCCAAATCGAGGGCGCGTATCTTATCAATAGTGGAACTGTGCCCCGTGAGCATCAAAATAGGCACCTGCGATACCTCGCGGATGCGCCTGCACACCTCAAAGCCGTCGGGTGGGGGCATGCTTACATCGAGTATCACAAGATTAGGCTGCTCTTGTGCAAAGAGACGCAGAGCCTCCTCACCGTCGCCGGCGATAAGCGCCACGCAATCCGGCCAATTCATCCGCACCCCAAAAGCCACCACCTCGGCTGTGTCGCTCTCGTCTTCGGCGATAAGTATTTTGAACATTGCAGTTTCGTTATTCATCTTCAAACAACACATGATGAGAAATACTTTATCCGCGAGCCTCTATGCTCGCGCCGGCAGGGCAAGCATCTGTTCAAGGTGCTCTCTATGATGCTCATAGGAACCCAGGAGGACATCGGAGAGGGCATACTCTCCCAGCCATGTGTACCTTCCTGGGGCCGTCAGCTCTTCTTCGTGGATCATCTCCCCTAGTTGCAGGAAATGCCGGAATTGAGTTCTCCAATCTCCGTACACAACCGGCCAAGCTTTCTTCCGTCCGACCTCATAAATCCAGGCATTAGCTTGATCCACGTCCTCCTCAGGATCAGAGCTTCGTGCCTGTTCTTGAGCCTGTTCTTGAGCGCCCCCTTCGCTGTATGCAGGCCACTGGGGGTATTGGGGTTCCCTATTATGCAGAGCGGCCTCCAGTCGTGCGACGGAAATCTGCTGCCAGGCCCACAGGTGGGCGATCACATCTTTCACGGACCAATTGGAAGGAAGTTGCGGCCCGGTGATTTGCTCTTCGCTCATGCCGCCTAATAGTTCTTCCCATGCGCTGAACTGCTCTTTCAGCATGTTGAGGATTTGCTTCTTGTCGTTTGTCATCGCTTCCTCTGCTCAGGCTAGGGCCTTCTCTACAGCCGGCAACAACTCGTCCGTCGCGAAAGGCTTATGGAGCATGCCTACTGCTCCGACCTGCTCGGCTGCCGAGAGACCGAATGAGAGATTTTGGCCGACATTATAAGGATGGGCGGTCTTGCTTCCAGCTTGCTCATCATATCAAGCGGGTCCATGTCGGGCAAAGTAAGATAGAGCAGGAGGTCGGGGCACGGCTCGCCACCGCCGGCGCACCCCTTGAGTATGCCGTAGGCCGAATGTGCTGAGGAAGAGCACACCACGAAGTAGTCTTGCTCCTCCAGCAGCAACTTTACCATGTCGGCGGTGTCTGCGTGGTCCTCTACGAGCATGACCCACTTTTGGCGACTTGCCTGCCTGCCGTTCCTGCCGTTCTTATCCATTACAGCATCCTATGTGCCGGTTGTGCCGCCGGGCGCTCTCCGCGATAGTGGCGAGTAGAGGTTACTCCACAAAACTTTCAACGGCAGCCTTATCGTGAAGGTACGCCCTTACTGAGTATCTACCGGCAGTAACTGTGCCACCGTGTTGTTCTACTATGGACCTGGTGATGTACAGGCCGATTCCCATTCCGTCGTTGCTTGCTCGGTTCCCTACGGACGCTTGCCGGCACCTTGTGAAAATGTGGGGCAAATCCTGGGGCGGTGGTGCTGCTTCGCAATGCAGACTCCCGTTTTTTGCCTGCGCCTGCCTTGGTGTGGCCCTCAACCGGCTCTTGTTGAGAATTGTTTACTAGCGTTGATGTTATGTTCACCGTAACCGGCTGTGATATTGATATTTGCACGGTAAACTTAGGTATAGAAGCGGCCGTTTGTGCCGAGTGTGTGATGTGTTACACGGCCGGCGTTATGCGAACAACACACTTGACAAGTAGAATGTAGGAGCGAAACAATGGAAAGAACAGCAAAAAACAAGGTACACAGCGCAAACGGCAGCGCGGACGGCAGCGCCGGCAACGGGTCGAGCAATGGGGCAAAGCGGCGCGGTTTCGCGGCCATGTCTCCTGATCAGCAGCGCGCTATCGCCAGCAAGGGCGGCAAGGTAGTGAGCGAGAACCGCAGCCACATGGCTTCGATTGGCCGCAAAGGTGGCGTAGCCTCTCACGGCGGCGGGCGTCGTAAGGCAGTCGAGGCGGCATCATAGGGTCCTAAGCGCTGAGTTGCGGGGCCATGCTCCGCTCTGCGCCCTACTTTGGCCCCTTCACATCGGTCAGGGAGGAGGACTTGCCCTCCGGCGGCGCACCTATGGCAGTAAAGCTGCCGTCGGTCTCCAGCACAACCGCCTCAACATCCTCTATCCTGGCTACGCCTTGAGCGCGTATGGCCGACAGCACCTCGCCTTCGGTTACTCTTTCCCGGAGCATGGCCTCGTGCAGGAACTTGCCCCTGTACAGCAGCATACTCGGTTGGGCCTTGACGAAATTGCCGAACTGCCGGTATCGAGCCGACAGCCAGGCTACGATAAACTGCAAGCCGATCAAAGTTGCAAAGGCCGTCAGCACTTCGGCAAGGGCCGTCTGCTTTGACAGCAGCGCCGTTGCCAGGATAGAACCGAGCGACACCGTTACCACAAGATCGAAAGCATTCATTTTGGACAGGGTGCGCTTGCCCGAAATCCGCAAGGTCAAAATCAGACCTGCGTAGGCAAACATTCCCACAACGACGGTCCGCAGCAGATCATCGCAGCTACTTAAAAACACTTCTACTCCCCCATTTCACATGGCATTCTTGGCAAGTTGTGTCGCACGATACATGCCAGGGCGAGCGAGCTTGGCTGTGCGCTTCTATATCGCCCGGCCTTTTGTCGTACCCGCCGCCGTTCAAACTTTACCTCGCCCCGTCGGCGAAACCCCGTGCCGGCATCTTTATAGTCCTGCTGCCGATAATGTACACAAGAAGCTGCCTTAACGTTACAATAAAGACGGGGGGAACGGGCTGTTGCCCCGGCATAACTTAGATGATCTACCTATCCGAGCTAAAAGGCAAAAAGGTATTCGACCGGCAGGGCAACCGGCTTGGGCAGGTGCTCGACCTTGTGGCGGAGCTTGCCCCAAGCGCGCAGCTTGCCGGCGAGGAGGGGGCGATTGTGCCTGAGTTGCCGGCGCCGTCAAGCGAGGGCGAAACCCAGGAGGAGCACCATCTGCCCTTTATTACGGGCATACTGGTACGCAAGGGCGGTAAGCAGCCGGCCTTCTACGTTCCTATGTCGCAGGTAGACTTGCTGACGCGAGCAGGCGTAACGCTCGACGTGCCGCAGGCAGCTATGCAGCCGCACGAGCGCAAGGCAGGGGAGATACTGTTGGTGCGCGACCTGTGGGACAAGCAGGTGATAGACCTCGAAAGCCGCCATGTAGAGCGGGTCAACGACGTCGCCTTGGGTGAGGGTCGTAAGAGCGCCGGACCTGCTCCACGTCTGTGGGTGCATGGGGTGGATGTGGGGTTGGGTGGGCTGGTACGCAGGCTTCATCTTGCCGGGTTGGTGAGGGCAGTCGGACGCAGGCCGCTCTATTCCAGGGTTGTACCCTGGGCGCATCTGGACGTGTTCGGCTCAAACGTGCCGGGCGGGGTGGCTATACACCACAAAAAGCTGGCCCGCCTGCACCCGGTGGAGATCGCCCGCATCACCGATGCGGTAAGCTACCGGCAAGGCGCAGAGATAATCGCCGCACTTGACGATACCCTGGCCGCCGACACTCTGGAAGAAATATCCACCACTCGACAGACCGACATAGTAGAGTACATACCCGACGAGCGTGCCGCCGACATCCTGGAGGAGATGGCTCCCGATGAGGCGAGCGACCTGTTGGCCGAGTTGCCGGAGGGAAAAGCCGGCGTGCTGCTGGGCCATATGGGTGAGGAGGAGGCCAGGCCGATACGCCGGCTGATGCGCTACGATGAGGATACCGCAGGCGGCATTATGACTACCGACTTCGTGCGCGTGCTGCCCAACATGACCGTCGCGGAAGTAGTTCAGGCCAACAAAGAGACCTTTATGTCAACCGACCTTATATACTACATGTACGTGGTAGATGAGCCGGCAGGCAGCAAGTTGATAGGCATTATCACGGTGCGCGACTTGCTTGTGCAGGGGCAGAGTTGCCTGGTGAGCAGTTTCATGCTGACCGAGTTCATCAGCGTGTACCCAGGCGAGAACAAAAAGGAGGTAGCCCGCACGATGGCCGAATACAACCTGATAGCCTTGCCTGTAGTGGACGATGCCGGCACCCTGTGCGGCGTAGTAACAGTGGACGATGCGCTCGACTCCCTTCTGCCGGAAGGTTGGCAAAAGCGCATACCGAGGATTTTCAGTTAGCTAAGAGCATGGCAGAGCAAACGGCACAAGAGAACAGTCCCGTCGAGGTCGAGGCCACGCCGGTGGGCGTAAAGGTAACAGCCGCGCATCGCCATGCCCCTACACCTAACGATCTGCCGCCAACGAGGGTAGGCCGCCTGCGCTTGCCCCACCCAGCCTTCTTGAAGCGGGCGCGGCGGTTGCCGTTCTTCCCCTATCTGGCTATCCTGGGGCCGGGGATTATATCGGCGGCGGCAGGTAACGATGCGGGCGGCATCTTCACCTACGCGGATAACGGGGCTTCCTACGGCTACTCGATGCTGTGGGTCATGCTACTGGTGACGGTCAGCCTATCGCTGGTGCAAGAGATGTGCGCCCGCATGGGGGCTGTTACCGGCAAGGGGCTGTCCGACCTGATACGAGAGCAGTTCGGGGCCGCCTGGACGCTGCTGGCGGTGCTGGTGCTGCTTGTCGCCAACACCGGCATCACAATATCCGAGTTCGTGGGCATCGCCGCCGCCCTTGACCTGTTCGGCATACCCAGCTGGCTCTCCGTGCCCCCTGTCGCCTTGCTGGTCTGGTGGCTGGTGACGAAAGGCTCGTACCGAGTAGTAGAGCGGATATTTATGCTGATGTCGCTTGTTTTCCTGTCCTACATCGTGGCCGCGTTTATGGCGCGCCCGAATTGGGGCGAGGTTGGCCGAGCCTTTGTCACCCCCAGCATCAGCTTCCAACCCCCAGTCCTGCTCACCCTGGTCGCCCTGATAGGCACAACCATTACTCCTTACATGCAACTCTTTGTGCAGTCGTCGGTGGTCGAGAAGGGTGTTACCCCGCGCGATTACAAGTAC
The DNA here is from genome assembly GCA_038231875.1 of Chloroflexia bacterium. GTDB lineage: Bacteria > Chloroflexota > Chloroflexia > QHBQ01 > JADMIH01 > JADMIH01. The sequence continues at coordinate 15,939 of JBBSIX010000025.1, forward strand.
ACGCGCTTCGACACGGTGTTCGGGGTGATACTTGCCGACCTTGTGTCGGTGTTCATCATCATCGCCACAGCCGCCACCCTGTTTGCCGGGCGCGTACAGGTACACAGCGCAGCCGACGCAGCCCAGGCGCTTGCCCCGTTCGCCGGGCCGGGGGCAACCGCCCTTTTCGCGGTGGGCCTGTTCGGAGCGTCAATGCTGGCGGCGGGGGTGTTGCCGCTTGCCACTGCCTACTCAGTCACCGAGTCGCTCGGCTTCGAGAAGGGAGTAAGCATGTCGTTCGAGGAAGCGCCTGTGTTTATGGGCCTCTTTACCGCCCTCATCGTGCTTGGCGCGCTGGTGGCGATGATACCGGGCCTTGACCTTGTAGGCGTGCTGATCTCGGTGCAAGTGCTGAACGGCGTGCTGCTGCCGGTGCTGCTGGTGTTCATCGTGCGCCTGGCCGCCAATCGTGAGATAATGGGCCGGTATGCCATAGGCCCACTGTACAAAGTATTCGCCTGGGCCACCGTAGGGATGGTAACGTTGGCGGTGGCGCTGATGCTCATCACTCAGTTCATAAGCTGAGAGCAAGCCGAGGAGCAAGCTAATGTCCGAAATGGCCCCTGAAGCCGCGCAGTTCAACAATGCTACTTTCGCCCGCATCTTCAAGGAGATCGCCGCCATGATGGAGTTGAAGGGCGAGTCGCCGTTCAAGGCGCGCGCCTACCGCACCGCCTCCGAGACCTTTGTTAATCTGGGCGAGGACCTCAAGCATGTGTGGCGCGAGGGACGAGTTGGCGACCTGCCCGGTGTTGGCAAGGCGATCACCGATAAAGTAGACGAACTGATGCGGACAGGCCAGCTACGCTTCTACAACCGCCTGGTTGCCGAAGTGCCCCCGGCTCTCATCACCCTCACCGAGATACCCCACGTCGGCGCCAAAACCGCTATGGTCCTATACAAGCAGTTGGGCATTACCAACCTGGACGACTTGGAAAAGGCCCTGGACGATGGACGCATCCTGGGCGTGCCGGGTATTGGCCCAAAAAGCGTAGAGACGATACGGCAAGGGATCGCCACGATCAGGCGAAGAAGCGCGGAACGGCGGGAACTGCTCGGTAACGCCCTACCTGTCGTGCGGCAGATAATCGCCTTGCTGAAAGAGCGATGCCCCGGCAACCTCGATAAGATAGAGGTGGCAGGCTCGGCGCGCCGGTGGCGGCCCACCGTCGGCGATATTGATATCCTGGCGACCGCCGCCGAGCCGATAGAGGTGGTAGATTGTTTTGTGGGGTTGCCGATGGTGGGCACTGTGGATAGCAGGGGTGAGAACAAGGCCACTGTTCGCCTGCACAACGACCTCCAAGTGGACCTCTATGTGCTGCCCTCGGAGAACTACATCTCCCTTTTGAACCACTTCACCGGCTCCCGCGCCCACAACATCAAGCTGCGCGACCGCGCCCTCCGCATGAAGCTCCACTTGAATGAGTACGGGCTGACCAAAGACGGCGTGCCTGTCCCCATAGACACCGAGGCTGATATTTACAACGCGCTCGGCCTAGACTGGATGCCCCCCGAACTGCGCGAGGATCGGGGCGAGATAGAGGCCGCCGGCCGCCACGCCTTGCCTGCCCTGGTGCAGATGAGCGACATAAAGGGCGACCTGCACGTCCACACTAATTGGAGCGACGGCAGCGAAAGCATCCTCGACATGGCACGCGCCGCCAAAGCCAGGGGCTACCAATATGTCGCCATCACCGACCACAGCTATGGCCTTACCGTCGCCAACGGCCTCACCGTCGAGAGGCTCCGCGCCCAGCGCAAGGAGATAGAGGAGGCCCAGCGTGTAGTCGGCCCCGACTTCCGCATCTTGCACGGCACCGAGATGGAAATACGGCTGGACGGCACGCTCGACTTCTCGGACGATGTGCTGGCGTGGCTTGATGTGGTAGTGGCCTCGATACATAGCGGGCTTAGGCAGCCGGGTGAGCAGGTGACACAGCGCGCACTCGATGCGATACGCAACCCCAACGTGGATATCCTGGGCCACCCCACCGGGCGCATCATCAACCACCGCGAGCCGTCGGCGATGGACGTGAGCGCCGTTATTCGCGAGGCCGCCCGCACCGGCACCGCTCTTGAGATCAACTCGGCCCCCGACCGCCTCGACCTGGACGATGTGTACATAAAGGAGGCGATAGAGGCGGGTGCGCTCCTCTCGGTAGACACCGACGCCCACCACCGGGACAACTACAACCTCCTTGAGTTCGGGGTGCATATGGCCCGCCGAGGTTGGGCTACCGCCGACCGCATTGTGACCACGTGGGATCTGGACAGGCTGGAGGCGTGGCTGCGGCGAGACGTGCTATAATTCCTTATGCGCCCCAAACTTGACCACTTTGCTCGCCGCCTGCTCTCCCCCGACTTTGCTGTAGCGTCGGCGCTGTTCCTCTTTGCATGGCTGCTGCGGGTGCATGGCATAAGCGGTTCCCTCCCCTTTTCATAAAAAGCATAACTGCGGAGAGATATGCCGTTCGCCCGGCCCAACATTCGGGAAGATGGGACGCAGTATTTCTGCCTATGATGTGTTATTACTTGCGCGAGAAATATGGTGGACCAAAAAACAACATACCTTGATTGCTAGTTTAGAGTAGCGCGTCCAAGCGCCAATCCTATAGGATGGATGTTAGCAAACCAACCATCTAAAGGAGCAAGCACATGGACGACATCAATATTATAAC
>JBBSIX010000026.1:0-18606 GCA_038231875.1 Chloroflexia bacterium
GCACTCTGCGTCTCTGCGGTTAAACCATACCTTCCTATCTTCACATCGTCGTATCTCGCGCATGCGGCGTCTTGTTCGTGAAGGCGCAAAAGGGTTGTAATCCCGCATTTGTGGTGATATAATCCGGCGTAGAGCTTCTACCCCGTTTCCAGGCGAGCATGCGTTCAACTCGGAAGAAGGGATACGACATGAAGGCCACGCCAACTCCGTCGCACGATTTTATCCACCCATTGGCGGAGGCTTTGCAGTGGGACATAGGCACCGCCTTCGACTTCATCATCAGCATGCGGGCGCTGTTCCACCCCAAAGATTACGGCCTGCCCGCCACCTGGGCGGCAGGCGTTCGCAAGCGGCTCTCCCACGACAACCAGATCACCCTCAAAGCGTTCTTCAAACCCCAGTTCTCTCCGCTCACCTACATGCCTATCCACCTAGTGTTGGAAATGGACCAGCCGAAAACAGCCAGACGCTTCCTCAACTATGCACAGGCGATCCCCGACGGAGATTTCATGAAAAGGCTGCACTTGCCGTTCGCCATGCAGACCCCCGTCACCGAATTGACCGAGCGGGCGCTGAACGGCGAAAAGATGACCGAGACCAACGTTGAGGAGTACAGGCGAGGTATCGAGCGGTCGTTCGTCGCTGCTATGCCCTCCGCGCAGGATGTGAGGCGGCTGTTTGACGACTTTGCCGACCCCGTAGCCGCCAAGCAGCGCTGGCTGAAAGTCATGTGGGAGTACTTCAACGTCTTCTTCGCCGAGGAAGAACCCCGGCTGCAACTCGCCATGGACAGGATGCTCACCAACGCCCGCAAGCTGGCCAAGACCCTGCCGGTTCCTGAGTTGATCGAGCGACTCTCTAACGGGTTTACCCTGAGCCGGGATGTGGACCTAGAGCGCCTTGTGCTGGTCCCCTCGTTGTGGTCCCACCCATACGTGGTGCGTACCATGATATCCGAGCGCGAGATGTTCATAGCCTGGGGAGGGCGCCCACCCGGTTTCAGGCTCGTGCCCGGAGAGATGGTGCCGGAGAACGCCGTGCTTGTGATGCGCGCCCTGGCCGACCCCACCCGCTTGCGCCTGCTGCGCCTCATCGCCGCAGAGCCAAGAGCGCTCCAGTCGTTGGCCCGTGAGTTGAAACTGAGCTTGCCTACCGTGTCTCACCATGCTCGCGAACTGCGCGGCGCCGGCTTGATAGGGCTGCAAGTCGGCGCGCACAACCGAGAAAGCCTCTATGCCGTGCGCTGGCCCAGCGCCGAAAGCGCCTTTACGGAGATCGAGGAGTTCGTGAAGGGCAATCTCAATGAGTATGAGCGGAGCGAAGCTGGAGAGTGAGGACGGCGGCGCAGAGTCATCCACTGTGTTCAATCTTCTAAGCTTCCGCTTGTGGCGTGAGCTTATCGTTCCCCTGGGTATCGTGGCGCTCCTGTATCTCGTCGCCCTGCTGTCCATGCCGCCGCAGGGCTTGACGCAGCACGACACCGGGGCCAAGTATTTGCAGGTACGCAATCTGCGCCTCACCCCCACCGGCCTCGACTGGTCAATCAACTACCCGGCGCGGTCTCTCGACCCCGACTTGCAGTTTGTGCCCTTCCGCAGCCGGCAGCACACCATCGAGGGCGGGCGTATTTATCTCCAGTGGCCGATCTTTCTGGGGTTGCTCACGCGCATACCCTGGAAGCTGCTTGGCTTTTGGGGGCTGTACGTAGTACCATTGCTTGCAGGGCTGGGCTTGCTGCCGGCGGCCTACCGGCTCGCGCTCCAGGTGGGGGTCTCCAGGCGCGCTGCCTGGCTCGCCGTGCCGATGGTGGGGATGGCGACACCGCTAGCCGTCTATTCGTTGCTCTTTTTCGAGCATACCCTCGCCGCCATGCTGGTTACGCTGAGCCTCCTAGCTGGGGCAGCCGGCGTCGCCGGAGGGCGTTCCGGTAGGGCACTGCCGGCGTGCGCTGTGCTGCTGGGGGTGGCGGTCTACTTTCGGTCAGAGCTTTATGTGTTGGCGCTGGTGATGAGCCTGGTGTTCGCCTATATGTCCTGGCTCGACCCCCGTTGGAGGCGGCCTGCTTTACAGTGGCTGGGAGCTTTCGTGCTGTCGTTAGTACCGATGTGGGCCTTCTATGTGGTGAACGAAGGCACTATTCTGCCTTTGCACGCGGTGTGGTACTTCGCCCCCAGCGAAGGAGCCGCCCCCGGTGGGCCGGCGCTGCCGGCGGTACGCTACATAGCCTCGGCAGGCTGGCGCGCTGTGCCCGACTTTCTGTTTGGCCCACGAACGTCCCCTTCATCTCCAATACTGCCGGCCTGGACCGAATGGGTGGGAATGTTGGGGCTGGCCTTGTGCGCGCTCCCGGCTCTGCTGCGCCTGCTGCGTCGGCATGTCTCTCGCCCCCGGCTAGTGGCGGTGTTCAGCGCCGGCCTTGCGCTGGTGCTAATACCTTCGCTGGCGGCGCTCTTGTCCACGCAGCCCTACCACAACCTGCACGGGTTCGTACTGGCCGCCCCGTTCGTGGCAGCTGCGCTGTGGCCTCTGAGCGATAAGCCGCCGGAGCAGCCGGGTGTGCGCCGGCGGACGACACCGGCCGGCTGGCTTCAAGCGGTAACTCTGCTCTATGTTGGGTTGCACGCGCTGATCATCAGCGTGTTAAGCGGCATGGGCACGATCAGCAGGCACGAATGGGGGCAGCGCTACCTGCTGCCGGCCTATCCGGCTCTGGCGGTGCTGGCGCTCCTGGCTATGCAGCGTGTCTGGCAGGCGTGCGAGGCCGACCGGAGCCGGCTGCGGGTTGTGCCCGTTGCGTTGGGTGCGGCATTGGCGGTGTGCGGCCTGTTGTTCAGCGTGCGAGGCTACGTAGTCACAGCCGACGAACGAGCGCAGGTAGTCGCCTGGCAAAGTCTGGCCCAAACGCTGCCCGACCGCGAGCCTCTCGTCACCGACGTGTGGTGGCTGCCCCTCAACCTGGCGCCGGACTTCTACTCAAGGCCGCTGATGCTGGCCGAGGGCGACGCCCTTACCGAGTGGGCGCGGAAGATGGAGGCCGAGGGGGTCACCCGGTTCGGCCTGATGACCACCGACCCGGCCCTTTTCTCAGGCGCATGGCTCCATGCGGTGCCCGGCCTGCGAGCGGAAGGAAGCCCGCAGGAGGCAAGAGGTATGTGGCTGCAAAGATATACCCTCACCCGCGCTTCTCATTCCCGTTCTTGCCTTGCCGCCCTGTTTCCTGGTAAAAATAGGGGCGGCCACACCGACTCCCCTTCACGCATGCCCATATAGAAAGGCTACATTGAGATGCAAGATTTCTCCGCGTCCAGACTATCGAGAATATTCGGAAGCCAGGCCACGACGCTGCGCCTGCTTTTTGCCTCCCTCCTGTTGGCCGCGATGCTCCTCCCTTCGGGCATGGGCCGGCACACGTCTTCGGCGGCACACGCACAGAGTGGGGGCAGCTTCGTCACGGTGCAGGGGAGCCAATTCATTTTCAAGGGCCAGGCCGTCAAGCTAAAAGGGACAAACTTCTACCCGAAGGACCGCCCCTGGGCAGACATGTGGCTCAAGTGGAACGGCCCCGACACCAGCACCGACCTGGCTCGCGCTAAGGAGATTGGCGTTAACTCGGTGCGGGTGCTGGTTCCGTATAAACCGCAGAACGGCTGGACCGACAAGGAGACAGGCCAGGTGGTGCCTGAGTACCTGGACCAACTGAGGCAGTTCGTGCAGATGGCAGGTGAGATGGAGATGAAGGTCACAGTCGCCCTGTTCGACTTCTACGACCCAGCCGACGATGCCGCCATGTCTACCTCCGAGATCGAAACCCGCAACCTGCTCTACCTGCGAAGCATAGTATCCGCTTTCGCCGACGACGACCGGATAATGGCCTGGGACCTGCACAACGAACCGGACCTATACAAGACCTGGGACGATAGGCGAGACCCCGCAGCCTCTATCGCCTGGATGTCGCGCATGGCCGCCGAAATACGCAGGCTCGATTCCAACCATCTGCTTACGGTAGGCATGGCCGATTTCAGCAACCTTTTTACCGCCGACAAAAGCGGCGCACCCGCCGAGGACGAACCACCGCGCGGGTTGACCCCCGCCGACCTGAGCGACTTTCTCAGCTTCCACAGCTACAACGCGGGCAACATGGACTGGCAAATCCACTATATACGCCGGCACTCAAGCAAGCCTATCGTGTTGCAGGAAACAGGCTGGCCCACCGGCCCGCCCTGCACCAACCCCGACTACAGCGAGGCCCAGCAGCAGTTTCTGTACGGCGCAATGGTGCAGGCAGCCCTCAAAGGCGACCTGGCGGGGCTGATGCAGTGGCAGCTTTGGGACTTGCCCCCAAACGCTTCCCTGGGTGGAGGGCGCGAATCGCACGAGGACTACTTTGGCCTGCTCAGGCGCGACGGCACATGGAAGGCCGCGATGCCCCTGCTCCGCGACGGGTGGCCCGGACCGCAGGCCACCACCCCCGCCCCTCCCCTGCCCAGCGTCACCACGAGCAGTTTGCCACTCACCATAATGCCCAAACGTCCGGCCCCCACCGACCCCAACTACAGGCCGCCGATCTACTTCCCCGAAACCGGGCACTCCGTCTGGGGCGTATTCCGCGACTACTGGCGGCGCTTCGGCGGGCTGGAGATTTTCGGCTACCCGCTCACCGAACAGCGGCTGGAGGGCGACTTATGGGTGCAGTACTTCGAGCGAGCGCGCTTCGAGTACCACCCTGATAACGCCAAGCTAAAGGGCTTCGACCAACTGGGCAAAGAGGACCAATACAAGCTGCTTATTCAGCTGTCGCGCCTGGGCGCCGACCTGGTGAATAACAAGACCGGCGGCAAAGGCTTCCCCCCAGCCGACGCTGCCGGGCGGCTTCCCGGCGCCAACTTCTTCTCCGAAACCGGCCATACGCTACATCCAAAATTAGGCGAATACTGGCGGGCGCACAACGGCCTCACCAACTTCGGTTATCCTCTGTCCGAGCCGGTGGAGGAGAGGAGCCAGGCCGACGGCAAGCTCTATACCGTGCAGTATTTCGAGCGCACCCGACTGGAGCTTCACCCCGAGAATGCGGGCACGCCCTACGAAGTCCAACTTGGCTTGCTCGGCAGGGAACTGCTGGCGAGCAAAGGCTGCCGGTAGAGATTTGAGATTGAGGAACGCCCCACTCGCTCTCCTGCTTTTTGTGCTGGGCGTGTATTTGCTCACCATGTCGGGGCACACCTACTCACCCGACGAAGAAACGATGCTTGAGGTGTCGCGCACGCTCGTCACCGAAGGCACGTGGGCGATCAGTCCAAGTCATGCGCTTGTGGAGGTGACTGGGGCCGACGGGCGCAGGTACAGCCAGTACGGACCGGGGCAGCCATTTGCGGCTGTGCCCTGGGCGGCGCTTGGCCTGGCGGTGGGGCAGGCATTCCCAAAGGACCAGGCGGGCTTTCCCTTGCGGCTCATTTTGGGTTCGTACAACGCCTTGATCGCGGCGGGCATCTGCGGCTTGTTGGCGGCGCTCGGCACGGCGCTTGGGTACAAGAGGTGGGCGAGCTTGTTCCTGGGCGGTACGCTTGCCTTCGCTACCTTCCTCTGGCCCCACAGCCGGACCTTCTTCTCCGAACCGCTCACTGCCTTATGCCTGCTCGCCGCCTTCTACCTGATGAGGCGCGCCCGGCTGCATGCCTGGAAGGGAGCACGAGGCCGAGACGACCTGCTCATGCTTGGGGCGGGGGCGTTTGCAGCGTTAGCGTTGGCTACTAAAATCCAGTACGCGGTAGTTCTGCCGGCCTTCGTGCTCTATCTGCTGTGGCCGGCACGGAAAATGGGCTGGGGTGCTGCCAGGCAGAGAGTGAGGCCGGCGCTTATGTGGGGCGCGGGGTTCGCGCTGGGGATGCTGCCTCTGCTGCTGTATAACCTCTCGGTGTTCGGCAGCCCTTTTCTCACCGGCTACGGCACCGACCTGAAGGGCACGTTCGGCACGCCCCTGGGAGAGGGCTTGTACGGCCTGCTGCTGTCGCCCGGCAAGGGGTTGGTGTGGTACGCACTGCCTGTACTCCTGGCGCTGTGGGGCCTGCGCCGCTTCGCCGTGCAGCATCTGGCCGAGGCCGCCTTTATCCTGTTGTTGGGCGCATCTACGATAGGCTTGTTCGCCCTCTACAACTTCTGGCACGGCGACGGCTCCTGGGGGCCGCGCTATCTTATACCGGCGCTGCCGTTCTTGCTGCTGCCGGCCTTGCCGGTCTTGCAGGGCAATGCCAAACAGGGTGAAGCGACCACTGAGCAGAACCCTCCACCGGCTACCTTCCGCCCATCGCGGTTGCTCATCTCGGTTATCGTTGCTCTGGGCGTGGGTGTAAACCTGCTGGGGGTGCTGGTGAACTTCGATACGTATATCAACAGCGGGTACAACGACGAGGAGAGGCACTTTGACCTTGCCGCCTCACCCATCGTGGGCCATTTCAAGCTGCTGACCGAACGGCTGCGACCCTGGGAGCTAAACATCATCCAGCCTACCGATACACTTGTTTTCAAAGACGGCTTCTCCTATAGCGAAGGCGATAAGACCAAACACGAACTGCTGCCCCGCTGGACCACCGGCGAGGCTGTTGTGCAGCTTTGGCCCGATCTTGCACATGGCCCCGCCCAGGTGACGCTGCGCCTGACCGACCACCGCCCGCCCGAACTGCCCCGCGCCGTGCCCACAATTCTGGTCAACAACAACCCCGCGCCTGTGGAGCCTCAACCCGTGCCCGATGTGCCGATCAGCGCCGACTACACCTTCCCCGTAGACACGCGGCCCGCCATAATCGTGTTACGGAGCAGCACCTGGAATCCGGCCAAGCAAGGGGTGAACGAGCGCGACGAGGATTTGGGGCTGAAGCTGGAGAGTGTCACCGTGATGGAGGGCGGGCAACCCCATAGCTACACCATGCGCGACTCCCCGCCGGCGCCACCCTACTACCCACAGCCTCGATGGTACTACAACCCTGCCACCCCCCGCCCAGCCGACCTTTGGCCCGTATACATGGCCGAAACCGGCATGGGTCGCAAGGCGATGTTGGCCCTCGGCCTGCCGGTGGCGCTGACGGCTCTGGTGTGCCTGACGCTGGGGCTGAGAGGGCTGCGGGAGGAGTAGTCTCAGTTGGCCCTTACAAGACGTAACCCACCGCAGAGACGCAGAGTACGCGGATATTGTTCAACCGCCATGTGCTCTTTGAGACGGAAAGACAAAGACGCAAAGACACAAAGGACGACGCAAAGCTTCGTGTTGTTCAGAGACTGGTCAAGACCGGTCGCCGGCATGCCGGCATGGGGAAGATGCAGTGGTCATGTGAGGGAACTTGGTACGTGAGGGAATCCTAAGAATCTTTGCGTCGTCCTTTGTGTCTTTGCGTCTTTGCGTTTAGCGTCCCCTCGTTCTCATTTACTCGTGGCTCAGGTGTATAGAGAAAGCATAGCTGAACAGGACCATCCTCTATGTTATAATGGCGCAGAAGCGTTCCGAAACATTCTGCATGGAGAAGAGTTGGATTGCCGGTTTATCTAAACATCAGCATCGCCCTAATCGTGTTCATGGGGCTGACAAGCGGCGGCATGCTGGCGCTGGTGCTTATGTCGGAGCGCAGGCAGCAGATCAACTTCACCATCATGCTGGGCCTGGCTTTGCTGCTTACGCTGGGCGGGGGGGTGGGTCTGGTTGCCCAGGCGGACAACCTGGCGGCGGCGCTGACCAACGCGCTTGTGCTCACGGTGCTGTCGTTCGCGCTGGGTTACACCTTGACCGCTTTTTCGGTCCTCTCCCCCCGCAGTGGGCTACAACAGGCGCAAGTGCCGCAGGCGCAAGTGCCGCAAACCCGACTTGAGCGGCCCGTAGCCGTCATCCTGCTCATGCCGGGTGAGCCGCCGAATTACTCGGCCTGGAGCGCCGGCATGCGCTTCGAACTGGCGGACGACCCGCAGGATGTGCCCCCTATTCTCTTGCGGCCCTTCTATATGAGCGATTTGAAGAACAAGTACAAGGCCATCGGCCACAGCCCCTATCGCGGCCATCAACAGCAGCTTTGTGAGGAGATACAGTCTCGACTGGAGTCCGACTATCGAGTGTCATTAGCCTTCTACAGCGACCACCCTACGCTGGCCGAAGCTGTAGTGCAGGCGGTAGAGGCGGGGGCGCATAGCATTATCCTGGCACATGTTCGCGTAACCGATCCGCCCGACCCCGTGATGCGAGGTGATCTGCTTGAGGGGGTTAACCTGGGCAGCCGTAAGGCCGACATAACGCAAGTGGGGCCGATGTGGGTATCAAACTTGCTCCCTCAGATATACGTGCGCCGTGTGATTGAGGCGGTTCCACAGGCCGCCAACGCCACGGACGACATCGGATTGTTGCTGATCGGGCGCGGGCACACCGGCGAGGACGAATCGGGCAAGGCGCGCCGGGAGCAGGAGAAAAGCTTCCAGAACAAGGTCATGCGGGCGCTCTTGCATGGGGGCTTTAACGAGAGCCGCATAGCAATGGGGTGGGTCAGGCAAAGCCCCACCTGTGCCGAGGCGCTCCAGGCCCTGATAAACGCAGGCTGCCGCTCGGTCTACTGGATACCGTCGTCTTTCGCGGCTGACGGCATCACCACCTTGTACGACATCCCGGCTCAGATAAACGGCCTCGCCGCCGCAAAGGGGATAAAGCTGTTCCCTCTGCCCGCCTGGAATGCCGACGAACTGGTCGCTGAGGAAGTAGCCTCTTACGTGCGAGCCGCAGCCGGCGCACGCCTGCATGCCATGGTAAGGGCGTAGCAGCGATGGCGCATGTAGAGTATAATAAAGAACTTTGTACCCGTGAAGGTAAGTGTGCAGATTATTCGGGGTATGAGCAGAGTGGAGGGCGACTCGTAAATGACGTGCTGTCTTCTCTCCCTGCCCCAAAGACTGGGGAACAAAGATCAGGGCGGGACCATACCTGCCGCCTACTCACCGTGAGAGAGGTGCATGGCAAACGCAGCCGGTAAATACAGTATAGAGAGATGGCTCCCCAGCGGCTATGGGTTCAGGCGCTGGGTGTTCCTGTTTGCCCTGGGCGCAGGCATCGTGGGGCTGGCTGCCGCTATGGGCATCGCTAACCTCTACCGAGCCTACATTCTGCCTCAGTCCGGCACACCGTTCATCAATGCCGTGACCTTGCAGTTTATCCCGCACCCCTACCGCGAAGCGCTGGTGGGGCTGGTGGGTGTATGGCTCATGCTGTGGGGCGGGAGGGGTATGTACAGAGCAGTGCGGGCGGCGGCGGCGAAAGGAAAGCAGTACGAGGTGCCCATGCTTGCTTCCATGAGGGTAGCGCGCCGGGCAGAGGGGCCTCGCATCGTGGCTATCGGCGGGGGAACAGGCATGCCCACATTGTTGCGCGGCCTCAAGCAAGCCACCGACAATATCACCGCTGTGGTGAACGTGGTGGACGACGGCGGCTCGTCCGGCAGGCTGCGCCGCGACCTTGGGGTTCTGCCGCCCGGCGACTTCCGCAACAATCTGGTAGCCCTCTCAGAAGTGGAACCCCTCATGGCCGAACTGTTTCAGTACCGGTTCGAGGGTGCGGGCGACCTTGAGGGGCACTCCTTCGGCAACCTCTTTTTGGTGGCGATGAACCAGGTGATCGGCAATTTCGAGCAGGCTATCCGCGAAAGCTCCCGCGTGCTCAACGTGCGCGGCAAGGTGCTCCCCGCTTCCCTTACTAATATCGAGCTTTATGCCGAACTGGTGGACGGTGAAACCGTGCGGGGCGAGTCGGTGATCCCCCGCGCACCCTCGCCTATCAAGCGGGTCTTTATGATGCCGGCCAACGCGCCCGGGTACCCCGAAGCCCTCTCCGAGATATACAACGCCGATCTCATCGTGCTTGGCCCCGGCTCGCTCTATACGAGCGTCATGCCGCCCCTCCTCGTGAAAGACATCGCGCGTGCGGTCAAGGCCAATAAGAGCGCGGTCAAGGTGTACATCTGCAATGTGGCAACCCAACCCGGCGAAACCTCCGGCTATGGAGTGGAGGAGCACGTGCGCGCCTTGCAGGACCATATCGGCCCCGGCCTGTTCGACTATGTGATCTACAACTCAAATCAAATCGAGCAACACCTGATCAAGCCGGAATGGGGGGTGACGGCGGTGACGTTGAGCGAGGGAGCTAGCGCCCGCTTCCCCAACGTCGAGTTCGTGCCCACGGACGTGGTGCTCGAAGGCAACCCGTTGCGCCACAACCCCGGCAAGTTGGCCGATGCGGTAGTGCGCCTGTACGAGAGCCGGCGCGGCAAACGTATCCAGGCCCGGCCACAGGAGCGCGCCCTCTCGCGTAACGGCGCGAAGTCGGCGGAGGAGACACGAGCCACAGAAGAGATTGTAGCGATAGAGGGGTAGCGAACCCCAAAGAGGCTTTGCGGGCCTCTGCGCCTACTGCACACAGCGCATGTTACGTCGAAGCGGTGAACCTCGGACATTTTCATGACAAAGCGAACAGCGAAGTTCGGAAGGAGCAATTACAATGGCAACTAAAGTCGGCATCAACGGATTTGGCCGCATCGGGCGGCAGGTGTTCAAGGCGCTGCGCGATTACTATCCCGATGACATCGAGGTGGTGGGGGTCAACGACCTCACCGACAACCAGACGCTGGCTCACCTCCTTATGTACGACAGCAACTACGGCCCCTTCGACGGCGACGTGTCGGCCACCGAAGATACCATTGTGGTGGACGGCGACGAGATCAGGGCTTTCGCCGAGCGCGACCCTTCCAAGCTGCCTTGGGGCGACCTGGGCGTTGATATTGTAGTCGAGTCTACGGGCGTGTTCACCGACGGCACCCGGGCGCGAGCGCACATTGACGCGGGCGCCAAAAAGGTGATTATCAGCGCCCCCGCCAAAAACGAGGATATCACTATCGTGATGGGCGTAAACAACCACCGCTACGACCCTCGCGAGCACAACATAGTCTCTAATGCCTCCTGCACCACCAACTGCCTGGCCCCAGTCGCCAAAGTCATCCTGGACAAGTTCGGCATCAACAAAGGGCTGGTGACGACCGTCCATTCCTACACCAACGACCAGGTGATCCTCGACTACCCGCACAAAGACTTGCGTCGCGCCCGCGCTGCGGCCCTCAATATCATCCCGACCACCACAGGAGCCGCCAAAGCGCTGGCCCTGGTGATACCGGAGTTGAAGGGCAAGTTCGACGGCTTTTCCCTACGAGTGCCCACCCCTACCGTCTCGATCATAGACTTTGTGGCCGAAATTGAGCGCACGGCGACGGTCGAGGAGATCAACGGCGCACTGATTGAGGCCAGCGAGAACACCCTGGTGGACATCCTCGACTACAGCGAGGAGCCTCTGGTGAGCATGGATTACAAGGGCGACCCTCACTCATCTATCGTGGACGGTTTGAGCACGATGGTGATAGGAGGCAATCTCATAAAGGTGGTGGCCTGGTACGACAACGAATGGGGCTATGCTTGCCGCGTGGCCGACCTGACCCAGTTCATGTCCGAAAAGGGAGTTTGATGAACAAGATGAGCGTGCGCGACGTGGATGTCGCGGGCAAGCGGGCGCTGGTGCGGGTGGACTTCAACGTGCCGCTGGACTCCGAGGGGCAGATCACGGACGATACCCGCATCAGGGCTTCCCTTCCGACTGTACGGTACCTCTTAGAGCATGGGGCAGCGGTTATCCTCATGTCGCACCTGGGGCGGCCAAAGGGAAAGCCCGATCCTCAGTACAGCCTGGCGCCGGTTGCCCGACGGCTGCAAGAAGCTCTCGGCCCCGATGTGCCTGTCAAGTTCGCGGACGACTGCGTGGGCAGCGAGGTGCGGAACATAGCGGCCTCACTAAAGCCCGGCGAGGTGCTGCTGCTGGAGAACCTGCGCTTCCACCCGGAGGAAGAGGCCGACGACTCGGCCTTTGCCCAACAGCTTGCGGGGCTGGGCGACCTCTACGTGAACGATGCCTTCGGTGCGACCCACCGCTCGCACGCCTCCACAGCGTCGGTAGCCAACTTCCTGCCTGCGGTGTCCGGCCTCCTTATGGAGCGCGAACTAAGCGTCATGGGCGATGCACTGCAAGACCCTCAGCGCCCCTTCACGGCGATCCTGGGCGGGGCTAAAGTGTCAGACAAGATGGGGGTGATAGGCAACCTGCTCGGCAAAGTGGATACGCTGCTCATCGGCGGAGGCATGGCAAACACCTTTCTCAAGGCGGCGGGCTTCCCTGTGGGCCAATCGCTCGTGGAGCCTGACCGGGTGAAGGACGCCGAGGCGTTGATAGGCAGAGCCAACCTGCAAAACGTCGATCTCATGTTGCCTACCGATGTGGTAATTGCCACCGAGTTCAGCGCCGGTTCGGAGCGGCGAACAGTCGAGGTACGCGCCGTGCCCGAAGATGTCGGGCAGATCGGCTGGCGCATCCTCGATATTGGCCCCGAAACGGCCAATGCCTTTGGAGAGGCGATACGCAGGGCAAAAACGGTGGTCTGGAACGGGCCGATGGGGGTGTTTGAGATGGAGCCGTTCGCAGCGGGCACGCTGGCTGTGGCTCAGGCGGTGTGCGATGCTACCAGCAACGGCGCCGTCAGCATCGTGGGGGGAGGAGACTCGGTGGCCGCTATCGAGCAGATGGGACTGGCCGACTGCGTCACCCACATCTCCACCGGCGGCGGCGCGTCGCTTGAGCTCCTAGAAGGCAAAACGCTGCCCGGCGTGACCGCTCTCCGGGACCGCGCGTAGGCTTCACGGCTTGGATACCCGCCAGGTTTTGAACCAGCCAACCACCGGCGTTATAAGGTATAATTGTGTGGCGGATCCCCGGTTCCCTTGCCCTGACGGACATTTCGGCGCTCGCGAGAGCACTACAGAGAGGTAATGTAAAGACTGATGAGTAAGCAGATCAACCGGAAAGCGCCGAATAGCGCAAACCCCAGGGCGGCGGCCGGCGGCAGTCGCCCCATCAAGACAACCGATGCGGCCCCAGTCAAGAGCGGGCGAACAGGCAGGCCCGTCGCCTCCGGCGCGGCGGCAGGGGCCAGGACACGGGCTTCATCGGGCTTCAAGCTGAAGCCGCTCGATCTTATTCTGCTCCTGTTGGGCGTGGTGGTGGTAGGCGGCGTTATCTGGGGCGGGCTGAACGGGGCACAGCCTCAACAGCCGGTAGCCTCGGTGCCCGACACGCAGAACCAGGTGGCAGCAGCACAAACCCAGGCGGCAACGCAAGCCCAGGCCGGGGTCAACGCGACGGTGGCCGCAGGCTCGGAAGCCCTCGTGCCGCCGGGCACGCCTGCCCCCGACTTTAGCCTGCCCGCCACCGACGGCAATACCTATACCCTGAGCCAGTTCAAGGGCAAAAAGGTGGTCATGCTGGAGTTCATGGCCCCCTGGTGCCCCCACTGCCAGGCCGATGCCCCTGAGTTCGACAAGGTGTACAACCAGTTCAAAGATAAAGATGTGCAACTGCTCGGCGTCAGCGCCACCCCTTACGGCAAAGACAGAGAAGCCGACATCACGATGGAAGACCTGACCTGGTTCCGAGACAAGTTCGGCGTACATTATCCCTTGCTGCTCGACAAGCCGCTCAAATCCAGCGACGCATACGGCATCCACTTCTACCCCACCGTCTACTTGATCAACAAAGACGGCACGGTAGCCGAGCATATGCTCACCGAGGAGAACAACCCCCTCGACGCTGCGCGTATCATCGCCGGTATAGAGAAAATCCTCAAGTAGCCTTGAACGAGATGCCACAAACAACACAGACCAAGCTCCTCAGCTATCTGACCCTTGTGTCGAGGCTGGCGCTGGGCAGCGTCTTCAGCCTGGCGGGGCTTGCCAAGCTGGGTGTGCCGGAGGCGATGGCCGAAAACATCAAGTCCTATTCGATGTCGTTGCCGCCCGACCTGGTGAACCTGATGGCGGTGGCCCTGCCGCCTCTCGAATTGGGGCTGGGCATCTGGATACTCCTGGGCTTGTTCACTCGCTTCTCGGCTGGCGTCACTGCCCTGCTCATGATAGTGTTCACAATCGCCGTCACCCAGGCGTGGGCGCGGGGGCTGGACATCAACTGCGGCTGCTTCGGCGGCCCAACCAGCAACGCCACCGGCAAGGCTATCCTCAAGGCGCTCGGCCCGGTAGGTACGTTCCTGACGGACGAAAAGGCAGGGCTTGAAACTGTGCTGCGCGATGTTGTGCTTTTTCTCATGTCGCTGCACCTGATCTTTGTGCCCACCATCTTCTCGATAGACAGCTTGCGCCGCCGCAGCCATGCCGCCGCGACGGTATACGAAGATGAGCATTTCGAGGAGGAAGTGACCGCTTGAGGAAGCCCCTTATCGCCGCCAACTGGAAGATGAACACCACCCCGGACAGCGCTTTTGAGCTGATCGATTCGATGCTGGAGGAGCTTGACGTGCTGTCGCCGGAGGTGGACATAGTGATCTGCCCGCCCTTCATCTCTATCGAGACGTTCGCCGACCTGTTCGACGGCACGGGCCTCTTTCTGGGCGCGCAGACGATGTTCTGGAAAGAGCAGGGGGCGTACACCGGCGAAATCTCCCCTCTCATGCTGCAAAACAGGTGCGATTACGTAATACTTGGGCATTCCGAGCGCCGCCGGCACTTCCACGTGACCGACGAGGAGGTGCGCCTCAAAGTGGAGGCCGCCCTCGCGCACGACCTGCTGCCTATCGTCTGCGTGGGCGAGAACCTGGCGCAGTTCGAAGCAGGGGAAACGTTACAGGTCGTAGAGCGGCAAATAAGCATTGCCCTATCGAGCCTCGACTCGCCGCGCCTGGGCGAATGCGTTGTCGCCTACGAGCCTATCTGGGCAATCGGCACGGGCAAGCCATCCACCGGCGAAGGGGCCAACGCGGTGATAGGCGCTATCCGCCGCAAGGTGGTCGAGATGCACGGCGACACAGTGGCCGCCGAAATGAGGCTGCTGTACGGCGGCAGCGTGAACAGCGACAATATAGCCGAGTTCGTCTCAAAGCCGGAGATAGATGGCGCGCTCGTGGGCGGGGCATCGCTGGACGCAGGCCAGTTTGTGCGGATAGTGGCGGTGACAAACGAGGTCAGGCACAAGCGTGGAAGCAACAAGCCTGCTTAACTGCCCCTTACTCGCTAACGCACAATCAGGCGACCCATTCGAGAACGTTGTAGGGGCTTGAGTTGGCGTAGCCCAAGAAGCCCCGCATGCCTGCACTCTTCTTCCTTGTCTTCAACATCTCCGTAGGGGCTTGATTGTTGGCTTAGGGTTTACTACTTACGCCTCCTCGCTCCCCCCGACTGCCTCCAAAGCGTCGCCCGGATCGGCAGCCGCCACAACTTCCTCCCTGCGGGAGAAGCCCACCGTTTGCGCCGTCTCTACCACACCGCGCCGCATCAGCCGATCCGCTTCCGCTAAGGGAGCCAGGAGTGGATTGTTCGAGTCGTGCCGACGCAGCATATCCCTCACCTGACGCATTATGTCAAGCGTCTTGTTGAAGGCCATCACCAGGTCGCCTTCGCTCATGTTCATCTGCAACAGCAGGTCGCCTATCGAAGTGCCCCGGCACCAGGCGCGGGCCGCCCCGTAGAAGTAGGGGTTGTAGCCTCGCGTAAGGGCCAGGTCTTGGCGGCGCTCAGCGGCGAAGATGGCGTTTTGCAGGCTGTCGAGGTCGCGGCGCAGGTTGAGGAGGTAGCGCGGCAGCAGTAAGCGGTTCACAAAGTCTATGTCGCGGTCGTATGCAAACCAGGAAAAGACCTCGGCTATGTCCTCCGGTTTGAGGCCCCCCAGGTAGCCCCCCTCCACCATCTCGTTGATCATCAGGGCGTTTGTATCGAAGATGTCGGCCAGCTTCTGCGCTTTGGGGGTAAGTTCGCCTTTGCGGAGATAGGTAAACTGCACCAGCACGGAAGTCAGCCCCTTGAGGGTATTTTGCAGGCGTGTTTCCTCGTACTTACGCCGTTCCGTAAGCCGCTTCTCGGCAGCGTCTCTGTCCAGCAAGAGGCGGGCGCGCAGGCGGCGGTTGCTGCGGTGCTCCTTGCGGACCGGGCAATCACGGCAAACGTGCGTCCGTTCAACCTCCGCAGCCTGCTGCAACTGCTCGCGTACTTGCGCGAGATTGGCCCCTGCCTTCGCCGCAGCCTCCTCGATATGGGCCGCTATCTCGGCCCTGTGCTCTCTGGTCCACTCCTCAAGGTCGGGCAGACTGTGCATAGCCGCACCAAGAGCAGCACTGAGAGCCTGCATCTCGCCCGCCGGCAGCATCTCATCGAGAGGTGTAGTAGGAGGCACAGCCAGGATGGTGAGGGCATAGGGCAGATCAACCGTGACCGGGCTGTCCGGCATGAAATCTATCTGCCGGTATTCGGTCAGGGGGAACACCTCGCCGGGCGCGTAGCCGCCACCCTCGGAGGAAGCCGGCTCCTCGACCGCCAGGAGCAAGGCAGTTACCGCGCCCAACCCGCGCCCCAGGTAAACACCCCAGCCGCGATCTTCTATGTGGACCAGCGCTCCCTTCGGCAGAGTGCGGAACGCCCTGCGTAGTTGGTCGCGCTCCGGGCGTTTCCAGGGAAGTTCCTCGCGACGCGACTCGATATAGCGCACGTTCTGCTCGGCCTTCTTCTCACGCCGCCGAATTTCGTCCACTTCCCGCCCTAGCCGCTCGTACTCGTCGAGCAAGGCTTCGCCGTCGCTATAACCGATCAGGCAGCCGGCTGGAACCTCAGAGAGGCGAGTCTCCTCCTCGTCAAGCTCTTGCTCCATATCGCGCAGGCGGCGGTTTTGCTGAAACTGTAGCAGCGAGGCGCGCATCACCCGCAGCACACGCTCGCCGTCGGGCGGCTCCCAAAGATTGAGCACCGAGTTGTAGCGCATCGTAAAGGCGCTTTCTACAGGCCGCAGGGGGCCTGTGGCGATATTCAACGCCTCGTGGAACGTCACCCAGGGCGAATAGGGCAGGGCCACATGGCCTTGGGCGTCTATGCCCCGCCGTCCGGCGCGCCCCGACATCTGCTGGAACTCATTCGGGATGAGGGGGCGGCGCGACACCCCGTCGTACTTGCTCATGCCCCCGATCACCACCGTGCGAGCGGGCATATTCACACCCAAAGCCAGCGTGTCTGTGGCAAAGACCACCCGCATAAGCGACTTGTTGAAAAGCTCCTCCACAAGTTGCTTGAGAACAGGTAGGAGGCCCGCGTGGTGGAATCCAAAGCCGCGACGGGCCAGGTGGGTGACGAGTTGTACCTGCTCCAACTTGCGGTCTTCGGGAGACAGCCGCTCCATGTAGCTTTCCAGCACTTCGTTGATGCGCTTCACCGTCTCACGGTCGCGCATCGCCTTGAGGCGGGTCATAGAGCACATCTCGGCGGCGGCCTCGCAGTCGCGGCGAGAGAATTGAAAGTAGATGGCCGGCAGCAAGTCGGCCCGCTCCAACTCCTCGATTAGCTCGCGTGGCGAAGGCTCGCGGCGTTCTTGTACGCCCACATCCTCAAGCAGAGCAGGACCCCTAAAGCGCCCGCCGCGCATCTTGCGCTTCAGCTCGCCGCCCACGTTGAAGTCCACCACCTGCCGGCCCTGAGCGTCAATGACGAGATTTATCTTGCCGTCGAGGAAGTAGTAGAGCGACAGAGGCACGGCGCGTTGCAGGTGCGTAACCAGATGCACAGGCATGTGCGTTCGTCCGATCCACTCGGCGATTTCGGGAGCGTTCGACACGGTTGCCGACAGGCAGACCAACTGCACATACTCAGGGCACATGATGATCGACTCTTCCCAGGTAGTGCCCCGCTCCGGGTCGGCCAGGTAATGGATCTCGTCGAAGATAATGCAGCCTACGCCCCACAGGGCAGAGGGCGTTTGGAGGAGCATGTTACGCAGCACCTCGGTGGTCATCACGATGATCGAGCCACCGGGGTTCTCGATCACGTCGCCGGTAAGCAGGCCCACCGCATCGCCGTACTGCTCGCGCAGGTCGCGGAACTTCTGGTTGGAGAGGGCCTTGATGGGGGTGGTATACATCACCTTGAACCCCTGCTGCGCCGCCCTGAACACCCCGAACTCGGCCACCACTGTCTTGCCCGTGCCGGTGGGCGCGGCCACCATGACGCTCTCGCCGCCGGCAAGATGGGCAATTGCCTCCTCCTGGAATGGGTCGAGAGGGAAGGGGTAGCGCGCTCGGAACTCCTGCAAAAGCTGTTCAGCTTGCGAGGAGAGGACATCGCCGGCGGCGCGGTTCACGGGCTGTTTGGGTTTACGGGGCGTGGTCAAGCGTTTTCCTCCTCGAGGGCATAAGCCACAGCTTGCTCCATTGTCATGGCGCGTCCGGCCTGCCGGGCCGCCTCGAACTCCTCATCGCCCAGTGCCTGGCGGGTGGTAGATGTAGTTCGCTCGTACACTTTGCGGTCCATGGTCTCCAAAACAGCGCCGGTAGCCTCCAATAGGGCCTCTGCTGCACCCAGCAGGCGTACCGCTCGCCGAGTGCTGTTTTTGTCTTCTTCACGAGCCGTGCCGGCTTTACTATCCGCACCGATCGCGTCCGGCGTTTGCCGGTGCTCAACAAAAGAGGGAGACGGCTTCGTTTGCGCCGGCACACTTGCCCCAGCCAGGCCTAC